>CAJOLO010000032.1 GCA_905235345.1 uncultured Lachnospiraceae bacterium | reverse complement strand
CACACACTTCCAATAATTTGCCTGAAACTTTTCTTTCGCAATCTCCTTTAATTTCTTTCGATCCCACATAATATATTCCTCCTTAATTATAAGCAATAATATCTGTATCGCTTTTGTTTTTATTATGTACTTATCATACCAGAGAAACCTTATCGATAAAATCGGCGTACCTTAACATTACCTTAACTTACTATCAATTTTATAATGAAAATGACTCCGAAACAGGAGCCATTTTATTACTCAGTAACGCTTTCGGCGTTCTTGCTGTGGAATGCGCGTCAAATTATTGATATCATGAACCACTGTCAGTAACTTAATATTTAGGGGAAGGCTTAAGTCCGGTGGGGTTGAGGTAGTCTTATTCCAATCCTCTACTCCTGTGGCAACTTAACCTCAATGGCAAGCTCCTCTAACTGCTTTTTATCAACAGTTGACGGTGCATCGGAAAGCAGACAGCTTGCGTCCTTGATCTTAGGAAATGCAATAACATCACGGATAGACTCAGCACCTGTCATAAGCATGATCATTCTGTCCAGACCAAATGCAAGTCCCGCATGAGGCGGCACGCCATACTTGAACGCCGTCAACATGAAACCGAAGCGGTCATTGGCATCCTCCTCGCTGATTCCAAGAAGCTTAAACATCTTCTCCTGAATGTCATCCTGATGGATACGGACCGAACCGCCTCCAAGCTCGACACCGTTCAACACTATATCGTATGCCTTAGCTCTCGCTCTGCTCATACCTGAATCCTTAGACTCTGTAAATTTCCTGCCGCTTTCCATCTCAGCAAGCGATTGCTCTAACAATTCCAAATCTTCTTCCATTGGCATAGTAAACGGATGATGCATAGCCTGATATCTCTCTTCCTCGTCCGACCACTCGAATACAGGGAACTCTGTAACCCACAGGAACCGGTAATCGTCTTTCTTAACAAGCTCTAACTGTTCAGCCAGTTCGCACCTTAAAGCACCAAGTACCGAGAACACGATCTTATCTCTGTCCGCTGCGAATAAAAGCAGATCTCCTGCCTTACCGTCAAGGGCGGCAACAAGATTATTCAACTCCTCGTCAGTCATGAACTTGGCAAATGATGACTTATAGGAACCGTCCTCGCCAATTGCAATATAAGCAAGTCCTTTGGCACCATAGCCCTTGGCAAAATCAACCAGCGCATCTATCTTCTTACGAGGCATTGTGCCCTGACCGTTAACATTGATACCGCGAACCGATCCACCGTTCTCGATTGCTCCGGTAAACACTCCGAAGCCACAGTTCTTAACTATATCCGTTACATTCTTAAGCTCCATACCGAAACGGATATCCGGCTTATCGGAACCGTAACGTTCCATAGCCTCTGCCCAGGTCATTCTCTGAATAGGAAGCGGCACATCCACTCCTATTGCCTCCTTGAATACCCTTGCAAGAAGTCTTTCATTAACATCCAGCACATCATCTATATCAACAAATGATAGCTCCATATCTATCTGTGTGAATTCCGGCTGCCGGTCTGCACGAAGATCCTCGTCGCGGAAACATTTTGCCACCTGATAATAACGGTCATAGCCGGATGCCATCAGTAACTGCTTGAATATCTGAGGAGACTGTGGCAGTGCATAAAATGATCCCGGATGAACACGGCTTGGAACAAGGTAATCTCTTGCACCCTCCGGTGTTGACTTGTTAAGAATAGGTGTCTCTATCTCAAGGAAACCTTCATCCGCTAAGAAGTTGCGGATAATACTTACGACCTTACTTCTAAGTATCAGATTCTTCTGAAGATCAGGTCTTCTTAAGTCAAGGGTTCTGTATTTCAGACGAATCTCTTCCTTGGTCTTGGAATTCTCCTCGATTGGGAACGGAGGAGTCTCTGACTCTGAAAGTATTCTGATATCCTTCGCAATTATCTCTATATCACCTGTCGCAAGATTCTTATTAATGCCGCCTGCACGAAGCGCCACCGTACCTGTGATTGCGACAACGAACTCGCTTCTTAACTTCTCTGCCTTAGAGAAGCTTTCTGTTCCGCATTTATCCTCCTCAAAAATGACCTGAAGAATACCGCTTCTGTCTCTTAAATCCACGAAAATGATCCCGCCCTTGTTACGGCTCTTGGCTACCCAGCCCATAACGGTTACTGTCTCATCTACATTCTTATTACTTACTTCTGTACATCTGTGGGTTCTCTTTAACCCCTTCATTGACTCTGCCATTATGTTTCTCCTTACTTACAGACTATTAATTTTGCAATGTCATTAACTTAAGTTTTTTCATTAGGGGGAAGGCTTAAGTAAATGATATTGATCAATTTTGATTCGTTATAATTTTAACAAAACCATTACCTATGTCAAGTATGTATTAACATTTACTACATTCAAGACTCGCTCCCCTCCCATTTACACCTATATCAACCACAATCTCCCTGATCTGTCGCCTCACAATCCACTCAAGGAAATCCCCTCCCAACACAATTTTTTTATTCTATATCCATCACACACATCCGTACATAATAATCAAACCTTGGCAGCCTAAGTGACATATACCCATACTTGGAAATGTCCACAATCCCTCTCTTGCCAAGCCGATTTCTATACACAGACATTTCACTTGAATTCATATCAAGCTTATCCCTAAGCTCCTTTACCTTAATCTCCTTCTGTGAGGATAACTCTGCAACAACTCTTCGATCCTGTTCGGATAATTCTGTCCATATCTTCTCATATACATATTCCTCAAGATAGTGATCATATTCGGGAATAATCTCATCTAATTCTTTATCTTTATACTTCCAGCACAGATACCCCAGCACCTGAAACGCAAACGGATAACCCTTTGTAAGCTTTGCCATCTTCATTGACTGCTCCGTCGACACATTGAATATAGCTTTATAATTGGATGCAATAGCATTCTCACTTAAAGGCTCTAACATAATCTTGGGTGCTCTGTATAAAAAAGTTAATGCTTCATCATTTTGCAGACTATATATATTTTCATAGAGACCTGTCATCAAAAGGTATATAGGAAGATCTTTTCTGAGAAGAATCTGAAAAGTGCTTGCGAACACTTTGACATATTCATTATTCGTCACCTCATCCATAGTGATCAACAGTCTCTTTTTACTCTTTTTTATCTCTGTCAACATACTTTCAATCATTGTCTCTTCATCTGTTATGGGAATAGAAATGAAACTCCTAAGCCAAATGCAGAAAAATCCAGCTTCGCATTAGTGAAAAGTGCATGCAGCGGACTTATACTATATAGCTTTGAAGCGAACCCCATCAGCAGGTCACGCGTGGGATTGAGTTCTATAGTTATCCAGTCTTTATCCTGCTCTAACTCCTTAGCGATAGATGTCATCAATACAGTTTTTCCCGCTCCACGTATTCCGGTAATCATATACACCTGACTTGACGGTCTTTCATCAGTAAATGTATCTACTATCTCTTCTGTCTGGCTAATTCTTGATATAAATTGTGCCGGCTGTTGTCCGAATGCCAAAGTAAATGGATTATTCATAATTCACCGCCTGTTTCTTATCAAAGTATGTATCTTATAACATAACTTATTATTCTGTACCAGAATTACAGTTTCAATTCTTTTATAAGTTTTTATAACTTTAACATACTTTTATAACTTTTTATAGGTTTTTGCTAATTTTATAATCTTTTATAAGTTTTGTCAATAATGGGAATCGATGTCATTGACAAATTCTTATGTTAATGGCTTTGCATGTGCATGACTATGATCTGACTGACCCGCCGTAATATCCTTCTCATGACTGCAGGATCTTATATATTCCTCAATTCGTGCATTATCAAGATGTTCGCCTATAACAATGATAACCTCCTGACCATTATCAGTATGCGTAATCTCAACCTGCTCTCTTGTGGCATTGATCTGTATAAATGCTGCATCTGACAAAGAAGTTTCCGGCTGACTTGCACTATCCACTGCATTGCCCGTCAATTCCTCTGTCTGTATATTATTGGTATTTCCCGGTTTTGCCGGAACAAAACCCTTGATACGATAGATATTTCCATAGCTTTCGTCTGCGAAAAGTCTTTCTGACATCTCTTTCAACTCATCCTCTGACATATCCACATGGAAGTAGAACAGAGAACAATAACCGTTATCCTCTGCTATCCTCTGCAACATGCATCTTGATATGATCCTCCGGTACATAACCGCAATTCTCAATTCGCATAAAATCATCTGCGGTCAAATTATCCCAGGGTTTTATCATTATATCCTTTGCTATATACTTATCACACTGTACATTGTAATTTATTAATTCATTGATCTTATCACCAGCGCTGTCACCGGTTCCACTCCCGGGCTCAGTCTCTGATTCAGATTGGTCTCTATCTTCATCCCTATATAACGTGTATCTTCTCCCACATTTAAACCTCTCCAAAGCCCGGTTCATATGAGCAATCACATTCCCCACATCAGAAACAGACGATGATCCTTCTCCATCCTCAACCTTCGAAAACACCACCATGCCCGCCTCCGCAATCTGAGACACCAGCAGATAGTCAGATTCCTTGGAGAGCTCATCAGAAAGTCCGGCATCCACTATTGCGATAACGTTACCAATCTCATAGAAGCGGTCAAGCGGCTCCTCATACAGAATATCAAAGAACTCATCCACATCATATATTCCAGACGGCTCCACAATCACGCGGTCATACCTTCCATCATTTATTCCATCCATTCCCATAGCAATCAGCTTGGTCTTGAAACGTCTTCTGTGACAGTCAGGATCGCCTGCCACCACCATTTCCATACCGCACTCATCACCGAATTCCTTGTTAAGCAGCAGCATATCCACGTTAATTGCACCATAATCATTTTCTATAATACCAATCTTCTCACCCTTGTCGAGCAGATATCTTACATATTTTTTTATAAATGTGGTCTTCCCGGAGCCGAGAAAACCGGTTATCAAGTCAACCTTGATCATATAAGACCTCCTATATTCGCTCTCAATCTATTATAGTATCCACAAGCTCCCTTATTACCCAACTGTAACACGACAAAATCCCTGATACCACTCTCTTAGTTGATATCAAGGACTTAATAATATCTGTTGCTTAATTATCTGCATATACAATAATCTATCCAACAATAATTAATCCATATAATCCTCTTAAGATCAATGCTCTCCGGTTTCTTACCCAAAACATTTCTGTATATTCTTACGGTTTCCTGATACGAATAACCGTTCTTCTTTTAAGAGAGTCCTGTCAGGCTTGATTTCCATTTCAACTCTGCCATTTCTTCTGATTCCGATTATATTAAGACCGTAATTTCTGCGGATATCCAGTTCCTCCACCGTTTTTCCAATCCATCCTTTGGGAATTTCAATTTCATAGATTGCACAGGCGTCATCCAGTTCTATATAATCAAATATGTGATCCGAGCTGTATCGAATGGCCGTCCATTCAGCCAACTGTCTTTCTGGATATACCACCTGATCCGCCCCGTTATGTAAAAGCAGCTTCTTATGAGTATCTCTGGCAGCTCTTGATACCACATATTTTGCTCCCAGTTCCTTTAAATGAAGCGTCGTTATAAGTGAACTCTCAAAATTATCTCCTATTCCACAGATACAAAGATCATAATCGCTGACCCCTAAGGAATTAAGAAAATTCCTGTTGGTAGAATCACCGATCAGTGCACTTGTTGAATATGCAAGAGCGTCATTGACTCTCTCCTCATTAATATCCACCACCATTACCTCATGCCCAAGATCAAACAGCTTCTTAGCCGCGCATCTTCCGAATCTTCCAAGACCTATTACAAGAACTGATTTCATCATCTGTTCCTCCTTTTATAAATTATTATATAGGCGATTGCGAAACTCTTGTTTATATCCTTAGAATTGTACATATTATACAGTTCCATCACAGGCACGCTTTCGCTGGTACATAATGCACCAAAATACGGTGCATAAGTACCGGCGGCTCCAAAGCACCTGTTTATGGAATCTGTACAATATGTACAATCTAATACACAATATTAATGAGTTTCGCAATCCTTAAATTATTATAAATATGTTATCCAACACTTACTTTCTCCACCGGCAATCGTCCTCCGTTTATTCTCTGCTCGGAAAGTGCCGCAAAAACAATCGTCAAACCTCCAACTCTTCCGCAAAACATAAGCAATACCAATATACATCTTGAACACATTGAAAGTCCGGGGGTTATGCCAAGCGTCAGACCTACCGTTGCAATCGCCGATGAGGTTTCAAACAGGCAGGTTAATATCGGCAGATGCTCCACTTTACTTATTATGAGTGCCGAAAATATAAACAGAATATTATACATCATAAATACTGCCCCTGCCTTATATACCGCATCAGTATCAATTCTTCTGCCAAAGGCCACCGCCTCCTTCTTCTGTCGGAATACCGATACCAACGATGCTATTAAAACCGCTATAGTCGTCATCTTCATTCCGCCTGCAGTAGAGCCGGACGCACCACCTATGAGCATTAGTATTACTACCATAAGAATTCCCGAGTCGCTCATTTGTCCAAGCTCCGTAGTGTTAAACCCTGCCGTTCGCGGAGCGACCGTCTGGAACAATGTAGTAAGTATCCTGTCCTTTAGATCAAGATCCTGAAATTCGCCAAAGAAAAAATATATTGCCGGAAGCACGATAAGTACCACTGTCATTGCCAGAACCAATTTGCTCTGAAGACTATAACGCTTGACGCGAAATTTATGCACTCTTATATCATCCCATGTCTTGAATCCAATGCCGCCTGCCAGAATCAGAAATATAATCGTCAGATTAAGCAGAACATTTCCCTGATAGGATAAAAGAGAGGAAAATTGTTCTTTCTCACCCATCAGATCAAAACCTGCATTACAAAATGCAGATACAGAATGAAATATTGAATAACCGATTCCCTTGATCAGTCCGAACTCCTTATAAAAAACCGGAAACAGAAAACATGCTCCCAGCAATTCAATAATAATCATGGTCTTAATAATAAATAAGGTAAAACGTACGATACCGCCCAGCTGGGATGCCGAGACTGATTCCTGCATTATACTCCTTTCCGAAAGACCTATCTTCTTACGCATCAGAACCGAGAATAATATTGCTATCGTTATTACCCCCATCCCTCCGATCTGAATCATAAGCAGAATAACAAATTTTCCAAAGAGAGACCAGTATGTGGCCGTATCCTGAACAATAAGTCCGGTAACACAGGTAGCAGAGGTAGCTGTAAAAAGTGCATCCGTAAAAGATGCTCCTGCCTCACCAACTGTAGATATGGGAAGCATTAGTAAAAGTGTTCCCATGAGAATTATGATCAAAAACCCTCCCATAATAATACGAAAGGACGTCAATTTCTTTTTTAACATAATGTATAGCTCCTCATTTGCAATCATACCTCTTCCGGTATATCTTGTTATTCTCCCTCATACATTAGAAGGAGATGTCGATATCGGACATATCCTACATCCGATCCACAAAGAACTCCTTAAATTCGGTATATCCTTCCTTCTCCAACTGCTCCTTCTGGAACTTCTTATTCTTCTTCATGATTGCAATATTCACAGAAGTTCCCGACTCCCGCTGCTCCTTAGCCTGTTTCAACACTTCAAGCATCTTATCCGTCGGCATATTCTTCTCAACGAGGTACGCTACCTTATCCCCGCTTGCCGGTACCTGATACTCCCTCTCTAACAACAGCATGACTATTCTTTCAAAACCAATAGAGAAACCACAGGCAGGTATATTCTGTCCGGTGAACTTTCCAATCATCTCATCATAACGTCCGCCACCGCCTACAGATCCGCCGTATTCATCCATGGAAATCTCGAATATCGGTCCTGTGTAGTAGCTCATGCCACGCACAAGAGTGGGATCAAATGCTATCTTAAAGTCAGCAGACTTCACTGCGTCCACACTTGCCATAATTGTGATAATATCCTCTGCAACACCTTCCTCTAAGAAATCTCCAAGCGTTTCTTTTAAGAAGCTCACCCCGTCAACATCCGGTGTGACCTTGTCAAACAGATCAAGATACTTGTCAACCGATTCCTTTGCAAAGCCCTGCTCCACCAATTCCTCATTTACTCCGTCAAGACCGATCTTATCCATCTTATCAAGTGTTATGAATACACTGTCATAGTCTTTTTCTTCAAAACCACTGTATGCCGCCATAGCCTTTAACATCTTACGATTGTTCAATCTGATCGTGAATTTCTCAAAACCTATCTTTCCAAGCAGTGTGGTGGTTGCCGTGATAAGCTCAATCTCTGCAAGAATTGTCGGCTCTCCAAGTATATCAATATCGCACTGCATGAACTGGCGGTACCTTCCTCTCTGCGGTCTGTCCGCTCTCCACACATTACCCATCTGCAATGCCTTAAACGGACTTCCAAGCTCATTCGCATTGTTAGCATAGTAGCGCGAAAGCGGAAGCGTCAGATCATAGCGGAGACCACTGTCCGTAAGAACATTATAGTCCGCTTCACCATCAGCTACTGCTTCACCAAGCTTACCCGCTGCCGATGTCAGCTTGTCCCCGCGTTTCAGAACCTTGAATATAAGCTTCTCATTCTCTCCTCCCTGATTAGACGAAAGATTCTCTATATGCTCAACACACGGAGTCTCAATCGAAGAAAATCCGAAAGTCTTATATGTCTCCTTTATCTGCCCTATCACATAATCCCGAATCTCCATCTCCCTCGGTAATATATCCTTCATGCCGGTAACCGGCTTCTTCTTCATTGCCATCTTCTCATAACTTCCTTTCTACTTTTAAATAATATATTTATATATTAATCCGTCATCAATCTTAACGATATCATCAGAATAATATGACTCTCTGTTTTTCAAAAAGCAAAATGTCAATTGCCATCCTTCATCTGCATTCTTTGATTTCATATAACCGGATAGCTGCTGTTCTCCCTTTTTATCGTAAGCATCTCCCCGCCATACCTTAAGCTCAATAATATACTGATGTCCCAGATAATCAATCACTATATCCATACGTTTTCTGTCTCTCGTTCTCGCTTCTATATAGTAATTACCCGTGCCATTAATAATTGGTTTAATAAATGTAAGAAAAAGGAATCGACACTCCTCTTCGAGAAATTCCTTATCACTTTCTGAATACATTTCATGATAATGAACTGCAAATCTTTCTATTATATGACTTATATTTAACACACCGTTATTAATAAATTCATTTTTCTCAAGCTCACTTCGGGCTACGATCGGACTTCCCGTCTCGACTGCTTTGTAAAACATATCATACATATATGTCTCGAAAATACGATTCGCAATAACAACTTCGCCGGAGATTTCCGCAAAATATCCGAACATCACACCGAGCTGAATCGTGTCGTCAGCCAGAGAATATGAGTATTTCCTACCCTTGAGCAATATACCTCTGATAATCTCAGATAATTCAGGGTATCTGTTCATATTCTTATTAATGTCGTCAAACAAAGTACATCTATTTTTGAGTATGTTCTTTACTGCAAGATTGAAATGTTCCCTGTTCCAGCACGAATCCCCCGTCCGCTTGCTTTCTTCATCCATAGCCTGACAAAGCCTCGATACAAGATAGGGATAACCGGACGTATAGTCCGCAATCAATTCAGACATCTCCGTGGTATTCATACGAAAACCACTTTCTTTACTGTAGCCTTTGAGCATATCCTCTATCTGCCTTGCGGAAAATGACATATCGACCTCAAAGTCATCAGCCACATTCCACGGACTGTTATATTTCCTCTCTTCCTCCGGTCTTACTTTTAGTTTCATATTCTTGATATCGTACACACCCGAAAGAATCACGCTTTGAAATGTAGAATCTATACCTTTCTTCTGATCCAGATACTTGTCTCTCAGCATACCGAGAAATGTCAAAAATATCTGATTATCTGAATTCTTATCAACTTCATCAATTATAAGTACGACCCTATTATCAAGCTGCTCGCAAAGCCATGTTATCCTCTGACTGAATGACCGCATCGGGAGATCGGCATCCACTTCTTCATTCCATCCGTTAATTATTTCAGAAGAAACATCTGCACGCTTTAATTCATCAGAAATATCAAGCATTACTCCTTTTACAAAGGTTTTATATGATGTAAAATAATCATCAGCTGCTTCAAAGCTTATGGAACATACAATATATCTGTTCTTCAAGCGTTGTCCTAAAAGATACAATGTTGTAGTTTTTCCATATTGCCTTGCCCTGTTGATAGTAAAGTATTTTCCTTTATCCACCAGATCATTCTCTATCTGATCTAACTGAGAGCTGATATCAACCATATAATGCTTTTCCGGAATACACACTCCTGTGGTATTGAATTCTTTCAATTCATCAACCTCCGCTTACAAACACCGGTTACTCTTAATAATTGCTAACAATCGAGTAGGCAGGATTTATCGCACCCTACTCGCCATGCCGCCCGCGTCTGACTTTAGCTGGAATAATTCCTTACGCGGGCGTGTACATAAAAATGGTGTCGGAATGCACCGACACCATTATATACTATTACCTGTTCAATAATCAACTTATTTTCAAGATTTAACAGGGGATATTCTTTTCCAATATTTTTCCATCACTTATTGTTATGGTTCTATCGCAACACATATTCCAATATGCATGTCGTAACATAAAATTTCTAATACGACCTAGTACACCGATTCTTAAATAACCGGACTGAATGCTTGCCTGCTTAACCTGACAGCACAGTTGCCTCAGCGTAGCCCGCTACGCCTGCGTTTTTGAAACCGCACTGTCAGGCAAGCATCCTTCGCATTAAGTCCAGTTATTTTGCGAACGATGTACTAGTTTAATATTCAGACGCCTTCATTCCACACCACTATTAACTAGTCTGCGATACCTGCCGTCTATTGCCAACAATTCTTGATGCGTCCCCTGCTCGATCACCTTGCCTCGATCCATCACATAAATTATATCGCAGCTCTTTATCGTATGCAAACGATGTGCGATCATGATCCATGTCATATCATCCGAATACTCTTCCAACACCTTCTTAATCTGATCTTCTGTTACTGTATCCAGATTGCTCGTAGCTTCATCCATGATCAAAACATCAGGTTTTCTAAGCAATGCACGAACAATCGCAAGACGTTGTTTCTGGCCTCCCGAAAGATTATTGCCGTTTTCCTCCAACATTGTTTTATAACCCATGGGTAATTGCTCAATAAATGTATTTACACCTAACCGTTCACACATCTTTCGTATCTCTTCGTCCGTTATCTTCTCATCTCCAACCCGCAGATTATTGTAAATGGTATCTGAAAAGAGAAAGATATCCTGAGAAATATATGCCATATGTTTCCGAATGGAATTCGTAGAATATTCATGCAGTTCTTTTCCGTCAACCAGAATTCTTCCCTGTTCCGGATCATAAAATCCTAATAATAACTTTGCAAGTGTGGTCTTTCCACATCCGCTTTCACCCACGATCGCTATTTTCTTACCCTTAGGAAATGTCATATTCACATCCTGCAATACAGGATTTCGATTTCCATACCGGAAATCTACATTTTCTATTTGAATGTCTCTGAACAAACTTTGTATTTCTTCCTTTCCGGCATTCTTCTGTTCTTTCTCTGCATTCATAACATCATTTAAACGCTCTGCAGCCACCATTGCAGTCTGTAATTCCGGCTGCAGGTTGATAAGATTAGAAACCGGTGACAAAAAATATGAGAGAAGATAGTAAAACACAAAGAGATCCGCTATCCGAATGACATCTGCCATGCACAAATATGTCCCCACCCAGAGCAGTACCACAACACCTGCAGAAGCCGTCAACGAGATAAGTGAATCCTGAATCTGATAAATAAATGAGCCTCTTACACTTGAATCTGCAAGTGTTTCATACAATTTCTGCAGCTTGCCTTTGACACTCTTTTTCATATTGATATGCTTTTATCATACCAATTCCATCTATCGACTCTTTTAAATACGAAGTAACCTGTGCTTCCTCTTCCATCAATTTGTAATTGACGGATTTCAAAGGATTGCGGAACAGCAATACAATCACCATATAGCACACCATGATCGCAACAGTAATTATAAATAAGGTAACATTCATATAACACAGCAACGCTCCGCAGGCAATTGCCATGATAGTATCTAGCATGATCGTCAATGTTGCCGATGACACTGCATCCCGGATTTTGGAAATATCATAAAATCGCGACATCAATTCTCCTGTTTTTCTTGTCTCATGAAATTCCATCGGCAGTTCTATCAGATGATCGTAATATTGCAATGTTACCGGAATATCAATCTTTTTTGTTATCACCGCCAATGAATAACCCCGTAAAATCTCCAGGAGACAACGCAGGAGATACATCAAAAGAATCGTGATGCAGACCGTATCCATGTTCGTAAAAATCAATGACACTTTTTCAATTATTTTTCCGCTCATATCTTTTGTTGAAATTTCTTCTCCTGCTACCGCTGCCCAGCTGCTCTCATATTCTTCCATGTCTGCATTTGATGGTTCTTCCTCAAAAGACTCTGTAAGAATATATTCAAATACAATGGAGCCGGATACATTAACCGCCGATATGACAATGGATATCAGAAAAACCAACAGCAACAACTTTTTTTGCGTCAGAATATATGTGAAATACTTCTTAAAAGTACCTTTTCTCTCATTCCTCTTCGTAAATTCCTCCGACGGAGTAAAGGTAATGATTTCTCCAAGCCAATGCTCCATAAACTCTTCAATCGTTATTCGGGTAATTTTATTTTTGGCGGGATTGCCGACAATCATTTTGCCTTTTTTTATCCCATAAACAACTATGAAATGTTCAAATAAATGCTCCTCCACAACTCGGGCAATAAAAGGAAACCGGATTTCTCCGGTTTCAATTCCTTCTAATAATTCCTCACCTGTACCCTCTAATGCATCTGCCTCAAAGCCTGCCTTTTCGGCTCCTGTCACCAGACCATATATATTGGCTCCCTGTTCGTCCACCTTGATCCAGTCTCGAAACCGGGCATACGGCAGTTTCAATCCATAAAATTCGCTGATCATGGAAAGACAGGCCGCTCCACAATCTTTTTCCTCATGTTGTTGTGTGAATGGATATCTTATCATTATTATCTTTCTTCTCCCTTGTCGTAATTCATTTTCATATATTAAGTATCTAATTTTGCTCATTAATATATGTGGTTACCCGGTTCTGAATGACCTCTACCGTTTTATCCAATTTCTTTCTGCCTTTAAAATAACTCGACACTTCTTCCATAATAATATTACAAATAACCTCATCTTGATCTTGACATCGTTTGGTATTATTAATCAAGTTCATATATGTATTTACGTCTTCTTGCGTCGGTATCCCCATTTGAACTTCAATATCACCCCATTCCATGGGGTACTCTTCAACCGGTTCAATAACGTCTCCAAATTCATTCACATAGGATTCGGTTGCCGTCATCTCCTTCAATTTGGATTCAAACATATCCTGTGTAAGTCGAATCAGATTTACCATTCCATCCAAATCAAGATTGGTCATATAGGAGGCACAGTAATCTATACTCACTACTCTCTATATCATATCCATATATTCCATCTGAACCTTTATAATAGAAACCATAATCAATTCCATCCAGAACATAATTACATGGCAACCAAGCATCGATCTTAATATTTATATCCGTTTCCAACCGTTTCTCTCTAGAGTCCAGCAAACTGACTTTCATAGCGACCTCTTCTGAATTCAACTGATCTGTAACGCACACAAGTTGTCCCGTCGTTGCCACAAATGCGAAAGCACTTTGTATTATCTATTCTGCGATATATAGAGACACTCTATTTTGAATAATTTGAATTACATCATCCACAGTTTTTTCTCCACCAAAATACAAATGCGCTTCATCCTTAATGATGTCTACAATGGTACTGTCGTACTCACTAGTCCGCCTTGTCCTTTGAATGAGTGCCTCATAAGTCTCCACATCCTTCTCGGACAATGGTTTTAACTTCACCTCATAATCGTAAAAATAAAGTTCCTGTTCGAAAGGCGGTATCTCTTTTCCCAACTCATCCTTATAGGCTGTAGTAGCAGACAATTCTTTTATTGCCATCTGGTAAGCATCTTTTCGTGTTGGCATACCCGCAATATTCTCCCTATCGCCTTGAAATTCTTTTGTCATATACGAAGACATAAATTTCCATGCTTCATCCTTGTTCTCTGCCGTCTCCAAAATCCCCAAACAATTACCAAATTTGAAATAAGAACCCATCATATGTTCGTTCGGAAAACCAATAAATGTAACATCACCATCAAACAAATCTTCATAATACTGTATATCCAACGGACCAACTTTGGCATTTATCAAGGATACTGCTCCCTGATTAAAAGAATGCGCCGTCAGCATCTCACTATTTTCATTTTTATACAACGCACAAAATTCCAACAATTTTCTGAATTCTTCCGTATTGAAATCACACTTTTGTTCTGTCCAATCTACCATATCTGATATAATTACCTCTCCAAACATATCTAGCAAATCATCTATCGAGCTATCGACAAAAATCCCATCACCCTTTCCGCCATTTGCGAAGGTGTAAAAGTCATTAAAAGTCCATCCTTTTTTTTCACCTACTTCAGATGTCTTTCCCACTACGGTATAAATTGAAAATTCTGGCGCTACATAATAATATTTCTGATTTATTTTCATTGCTTCCTGTACAGTATTAAGCAAATCATCCTCTGAAACTCTTTCATCTTTTTCGTAATAAGGCGTTAAATCTGCCAACAATCCTTTTTGAGCCATACGGCTTATTGATACTCTGGATAATTCAATAATATCTGGTGATTTTCCAGCGGAAATATCACAATTCATATCCGCCACTGGATCTTCACTCTGTGAATAATCAATCACCTCGACCTCATATTCATCATTCTCCCGATTAAACCGCACAATATTTTGTCTCAAGTTATATGCATCCTCCGACAAAATGGCAACCTTAATTACCCTTTTTTGTGCGGTTCCGATTTCTCGTTGATACAGACGAATCATCCCATTCGTCTGTGGAATCAATCCCAACAAGTTGTTCTCATTAATGCGTACTAACTTCTCATCAATGGAAGCATTCATTTTTGAAAGATCATCCAACATTTCACATGTACCGTCCATCTTGCATCCATATATCCCTTTTTCCGTCCGAACAGAAAAATCATATCCATTCGCTGTCATCAGCATATCAGATTGCGCAATGTTCATATTATCTAATACGATTTTCGAGGTTCCTTGCCAGCTCTCCGTATCCCATTCGCTAACAACCAACTGATTCGTTTTATATCCGGCACACAGCAGACGATGCTCCGAAAAAGACATAATATCTACCAGCGAAAATTCAAAATCCTCTTCACCAATCAAGTTACCCTCCTGATTGATAACCGATAATTTAGTCCCAGATATCACAGCTAGGCAGTCATCATCGCACAATGCCAATTTGCTCGGAATAGAGCTCTCCGTTATGATTTTTTCATACATTTGTTGTCCGTCCGAAGCGAGCATCAAAATGCTCGCTTCCAATGCATCCTCTATTTCTTGTCCAAGCAAAAGCGCCATGTTTCCCTTTGTATTTACCGACAAATCAATGATATTCTTTTTGCTGTCAGCCTCACTTAACAGGATTTCTTGTACCTGCGTACCGTCCAAATTCGACTGATACAGTTTCGTGCACGCATTCCCCTCATCATCCGAATTATCCAACCAAAAGAATAACTTTCCTTGCTCTACACAGTAATTAGAAACACCATCCGGAAACTGCTCTAGTTTTAACATCTCCACCTTATATACGACTTCCTCCTTATTATTCTGTCGTTTGCAGCCGGACAATAATGTCAACAGTATCAATAGTAATACACCATACGTCTTATAGATTCTTTTCATACTTCAACCTCTCTATCAGATAATAAACTACACATAAAATCGCAACATCTACAACAAAGCAAATAACGGAGGCTGTAATCCACAGCAATAATTGTGTGTTATCCCCACCTTCAAATGCAATTTTCTGTAAAGATATGGGGTCAAAGCGTTGTCTCAACATGTCCAGTTTCGTCCTTGGCGTATCCATCAGCAAATGAAATATCCATCGTAGAAAAAAAAATACGCTAGTAAATACCGTTGATTTTTTTGCACTTCTAAACAAATACGCAATACAGATTTCAACAGCACTGATATGCACATTTGTCACCCATAAAATCATAAGCCGAAGCAATACATTTCCTTGAAAGATATTACCCACGATCACATCAGTAAACCCATTTTTTATTGTAAAAAAACCCATAAAGCATCCTATCAAAAGGATAACATATGATGTAAACGGCACACCTACCGCCAATACTCTACTTATTAGAATCTGCGGTTTTTTTATGAAATAAATATCCATATACTTATCAAAGCAACTCACATACCACTTATCCTCATGGTATCCTATCAGGAAAATCATAAGAAATGGAAGTAGAATTGATGCCATTCCCACTCCACCAGAAACAAATAACCCCAAATACCCAGTGCCACTTACATCCCAAAAAGAATCATAATATCCAGTGGCATCTATAATCGGCAATACCGCCACAACGAGAGAACAAATGAGCAACATTACCAAACTACTTGTATGCCGAACACGATAACACTCTGCTTTTATCATATTATTCATATACTCTTTTTCCTTTCCACAAATAACATAGATAGAATAGAATCCCCATAATCGCAATCTCAATCACTGTACCGAAAATTATCCATGTTAAGCACTGACCATTTGTCGTAGTATCAAAAATTATATGCAACTGATCAACGGAAGTAAACACTGCCACTTTCCTATCAAACACTCCTTCGATTACACTAAAGAACATCCCGACAATTGTTACCTGATTGATTATATACAGCAACATAGCAATAAATACATTACGCAACAAATAAATGTGAAGCACCGCAACACATGCCATGCGAAAGACAATGCAAAAAAGCAACAGCATTTTTTCTGCCATTTGATTACACGCCTGCTCTCCCGTTTCCAATGTATAAATGATACATGCTAAGATAACGACAAAACAAAATACAGCGGACGCAACTGCGGCAACTAACACTGTATGAACTCCATAAATCCGACACATTCTATTACCGTTCACAATCTCAGAGTTGAACAACTTGTACTTAAAGTAATCTGACATCATATATAAAGACACAAATCCGGAATAAATAACAATTAGCACGCCACCACTTTGAAGAATATCTCCCATAAAATTTGCCTTCCAGCCATCAAATGAAATATCCGTCATACAAACCACCAGTGATCCTAAAACCGTCACAATCGCTGCAACCATAGCTACCGCAAAAAAATCAAATCTGTGCAACATGCGATACCCTTCCGCTTTAACCAACGTCAACATAACAATCACCCATCTTCTCTAAATACAATTTCTCTAACGCGTTGCCACCCGATAATTCAATTTTATCCACCTGCGCAACAATTGTACCCTGGTTGATAAGAATAAACTCGTCTGCTAGACGTTCCAATTCTAACAGTATATGACTGGAAATAATTATCGTAGTCTCCTTTTCATCACACAATGTTCTTAATAATTTGCGCATCGCTACAATCCCTTCCGGATCCAAGCCGTTCATCGGTTCATCTAAAACCAAAACCTTTGGTTCCTTCAGCAACGCAATGGCAATACCCAATCGTTGCTTCATACCTAATGAAAATGTTTTCACTCTTTGCTTAAGAGCATCTCCTAATCCGACCTTATGTAGCAGTTTCTCTATCCGCTCATCATCCTGAAATCCTGTCAGTAACGCAATATATTTCATATTTTGAAACGCTGTCATTTCCATATCTAAATAGGGATGTTCAATTAAAAAACCCATTTTCTTTCGTGCATCACGTTTTTCTTCTTCTCCAAAAAGGTACAACTTGCCACTCGTTGGCTTACAAAGACCGGAAATGATGCGGAACATAGTCGTCTTTCCTGCTCCATTCGGACCAATCAGACCATATATTTTTCCTTTTTCTAAACCCAAATTGCATGTGTTTAATGCCGTTCGGCTTTTATATTTATGTGTCACATTCTCAAACTGAACTATATATTTTCCATCCATCACTTAACTCCTTAGATACAATATTTCTGCAAACATACACTCTCATACCTTATATATTATAAAATTTAATCGCCAATAACTTCCATTATATATTCCATAAACAACGCTTGTCCCCAATCAATCTCTTCTTTTGTTGGCTTATATTGTGCATATTCATACGCATCATTTATTATATCACTTTCATATTCAATTAATTTCCCCTCTTCTAAGCATTCTTCAACCAATTTTTCATTTCCGAAATTATCACACAATTGTTTTACAATAGTATTCAAATCTTCTTCTATCTCTTCTTTAGTCCATCCTTCATATTCCTTTCGCGTTAACTCATCTGACGAATCTCCAATGTAGTAGTATAATTCAACACAATTATTAGTGAAAGACTCCGTATTTCTTGTTTGTAACGCTACAATCATCTCATTGTAATATAAATAATAATTTTCATAATTTTCGATTTTCGATTGTATCATCTCCGAATCCTCCGGGGTAATATCCCTATTACACCCTGCCATTACACCTATGATAACTAGCAAAACAGCCGCAAACATTTTTTTCCTCATTAATTTTTCTTGTATAATAATTAGGAAGTTAATTATCACACGTTCCTTTCTTTTTTAATACAATTCAGATACTATGCATTTTTGATTTTTTAGTTTGACTACTCGACTGAAGTGTATTACCACTACCTTTATCTGAATTGTTTTCAGTTAACTGAGTATTCCGACACAATAGTACGCACTCTTCGGAAATTCAGTATTCCTTAATCTTTTCGATTGTATACTTTTTCTCATAAAAATACAGCATGAAATGTTGTTCGAAACAACGTAACCTTCAAAACTTATTACGATGTCAAGAGAGTTGAAGCCTGATTCCGCCCCAATGCACTTGGTCATTGTGCCTGCGGACTTGTCAATGTCATCTAGAGGATAATTACTGACGAAGTGGAATTTAATCGTATGTATACCAATATCGATAGTTTTGAAAAAGCACCCTCATGGAACTCTACTAAAGTTCCCCTTTTGGATATAAAACGACTATGCTAAGTTCAACCTGCGGCTTTGCCTTGGTTTCACTAAGCGCCGCTGTATACGGAATGTGACCCAAGCAATCTTCGCCTATATGGCTCGACTTCTTGAACTTTCGTAGTAAAAAAGTTTCCTTAATTTATACTTAACTCTTCATAGTTGGTCTCCTTGACCTACTTTAAAATAACAAGTTGTCATATTAAATGCCAACTTGTTATTTTAATTAGAAAACTTACATTATTATGACCATTTATATGTGCAAAGATAATGATGACGATTTGTTAAATGTATTCCCATTGCAATCTCTGCTAATTGAGTAATACCTGATGCCGATGTTTTATAACCACAATCTATTGTGTTTGTTCCGTTACAAGTAATGGTCAATGTCTTTCCTCCATTCTTCTGCATCTGTTCTTCTTTTGATAATTTCTTCATCTTGCTTTTACTCCTTTTCCTTTGATTATTTACACCCATTCGAAAAAGTGGTATACTCTCACTAGTACTTTTTCATAAGTGCCGTACTCGGACTCTGAGTGTTTGCGCAAATATCCTCAGAGTCCACTTTTATATAAAGCAATATCACTGTATAGATATTGACCTTATATCATAATTGCCAGATAGCTTTACGATCTTCTATCAAACAACGTCTGTTATTATATCACCCCCCCCCGCAAAAGTCAACAAAAGTCAGGCCATTATTTGGTACTTTTTTACAAGCAAGAGAGATGGATTTTTTTTTATAAGTATAACCGTTGTTCATTTACATATATTAAGTATCTAATTTTGCTCATTAATATATGTGGTTACCCGGTTCTGAATGACCTCTACCGTCTCCTCAAGCTTCCTGTCGCCTTCAAAATAATGCTGTGCTTCCTCCTCAATAATACTCGAAATATTGTCATCCGTTTTTTGAACCTTCTTTGTATTTTGAATGAGTTCAAGGAACTGCTCCATATCTTTCTCCGTTACCGGTTCCTGTTTCAATTCCACACTTCCCCAGAACCAATTTGAATTCAAAGGTTCTACTTCATTTCCAAATTCATCTGTATATGGTTCCGTTGTCATTGCCGCCTGCATCTGCATATCAAAGCAATCCTGTCTGGTTGGGATTATACTATCGTTCATCAACTGTTTCCCCTGATACTCTCTTAGCAAAAAGGTGCGAACAAATTCCCACGCTTTTTCTTTCACCTGAGACTGGGCTGAAATACCAATCGGATTACGAAATGTAAAATAGGAACCCTGTCTTTCCGCATTCGGATATCCTATATACGTAACATCACCACCAAAGAGGCTCTTGTCTACTTGAATCTGTTGTGCACTAAAATCGGTACCCTCTTTTAACAAAACCTTTCCTTCCCTGATTCTGGAAGCTTGCTCTTGAGCATGTTCTTGCCATTCAGAATCACTCATTTTCTTTTGTTTATCCAATCCCCTCTTATTGCAATATGCTAAAATATCTTTAAATTCTTTACTGTTAAAGGAACATTCCCCTTTTTCCCTGTCTACAAAATCCATATAACCAACATCTAACAGAGTAAATAAGATTTCAATTTTCAGCATATCCCGTTCCCCATCCAAAAGATCAGCCTGATTCCCCTTCTTCTCTAAAGCGGCTTCCATTTCTTCAAATGTCCAACCATCTTGGTCTCCCACATCCTTCTTACCGGCCACTAAAGTATTCACGCCAAAATCAGGAGAAAGATAATAAAATCGTCCATTGATCTTCATTGCTTCTGCTACGGAAGTGACAATGTCATCTGCCTTCAATTCCGAATCTTTTTCTATATAAGGTGTCAGATCCTCTAACAATCCTAACTCTACGTATTGATCAACCGGCAAATCACTAAGATCAAAAATATCCGGTCCTTTCCCTGCTATAATCTCTGCACTTAGCTTATCAAGTTGCCCTTCCTCCTGATAATATTCTTTGACCTCAATCTTGTACTCTTTATTTTTTTTGTTAAATTCCGCAATTTGATTCTTAACCGTATCCTGAAGCGACATACAACCATAAACAATCGTCTGCCTGCTTTCCAATTCAGACGGATCCACCTTGGTATATATCAAAAGTCCATTATTTCCCTCATTGGTTTCTTCGTGCACGAATCCGAGAAATTTCCCATCTCCTACAGACTGGATCTGTTGTCCCTCCTCCAATGTCACATAAGAAGCCTCAAAGTCCAGCAGTTTTTTGCTCTCTTTGCTTGCGAGATCATAACTGTATATTCCGGAAACACTTTTATAGTAGATATCTGCATCGACACCGTTCATGATATAGTCATTTCCCAAATAACCATTCCAGTCAATCTTTATCTCTTCTCCCCATTTACCTGTTTCAATATCCAACACACGGGTTTTGGTTGAAAGCATTGAGGAATTCTGTTCGCTTTCTACACAGACAATCTGTCCATTTTTTGCAAGTGCAATGTCTGCAATCTGCCATCCATCATCTATCTTCACTGTATTTTTCAGATTCAATTCCTGATTCAAAATATATATATCTGAATTACCGACCAAAAGGATATTATCCTCTCCGGCAAAGAATATTCTTCCCGTCAAAATATCTTGTTTAATTTGTAATTGTTCTATCCCTTTTCTGGTCAATTCCTTCCCATCCATATCAAATATAGCCAAATCCATATCTTCCTGTTTTGTTTCTGATTCCTGCGGAGCAATCAGACCAATCATTTTTCCATTCTCCCCAACACTCATACTAACAAAATATGTATGATCCGGCAGATTAAATGCAATCTCCTTTACATTACTTCCATCTAAATTTGCAGTATAATACCGGAATACTTCTTTTCCTTCCCGATCACTTTGTGATTCAACGGTATGAAGAAAAACATGATCTTTTACAACAAGAGAGGAACATATTTCTCCCTGTATACCTTCCAAAGAAAGTTCTGTTGCTTCATACGTTATATCCAGAATTTCTTCATCTGAACGTTTTTCTTCCTTTCCATTGTGACCGCACCCACTAAGTACGTTGATCATCACCGCAAACACCAGCATTACCATGAAACGTCTTTTTATTGATCTTCTCATAAACTGATTCTCCCTATATACAAAATTCGAAAACACTTTTGGTGTTCTCATTCCTCTCCACGTCTAGACACGCTTTGAATAACTCTTTCATTATATCCAAATGCAAAATACTTATCAACAGAAATTTCTCTGTCCGTATCATACTCCCAATTCTGTGTATTCTACACGAAAATGGGTGCCAATCTATTAATTGACACCCATTTCCAACACTGCCTTCTCCTAACGTAGTTCGTCCTATATTTGCGCTGTTCAGTTCGACTTCAATATCGTAAAAATCTTTCTGTATATCAAAATTATATGCTTCTCCTTTATAAAAGTCTCTTGTCATTTCTTTTCCCACATTTATTCCTGCTGCATCACATAACATTTCTAGAGCTTTTCCCACCTCTGGCGCTCCAGCCGCAGTAAATCCAGCCTCTATTATCTGATTCACTGCCATATTAATAAAAAACTCCATCGCAATTGGTAATGGGTTGATTACTTTCATCTCATCCTGATTATCTCTATTAGCCGCCATAATCGCCATTAATCCATCGTATACCAGCTTTTTATTATTTACATCCGTTTCATTCTCTGTAATGTAGCCAACAAAGTTCTTTACCATATAGCCAAAGTAACTCATGGTGCCTGTAAACTTAATATCAACCCTATCAAAGTATGTGCGGAACATAATGCATAAGGGTATGCCGAAGCAATTAAAGTATGTTAGGCTATCATAACAGTGGTAAATCGCACATGGGATTTTTATTCCTAATTTTGAACGGATTTTTTATTTTATGCTGTTTGTGTCACAATTATAGATTTTGTAATCTTTTTCTGATAGTATGTCTTCACTACCACAGAGAAAAGGAGAAGACATATGAAGAAAGACGAAGCAAACGAGAAAAATGAAGTGGACGAGAAAAATGAGAATCAGACTCCGTTACATGAGAGTAAAAAAGTTCTGCAAAAAACAGACGAAGATCTTCAGGTCAGCCGGGAGACGGTACAACACATCTTTGATAAAATATTCAAGAAGGTCATAACCCTGTCCGGCAAGGCGGTGA
>CAJOLO010000031.1 GCA_905235345.1 uncultured Lachnospiraceae bacterium | reverse complement strand
GTATCATCCTTCTTAAACAGATAGAATTCAGTCTCAGAACTGAAACGAAACTGTATTCCAGCCTCCTTTGCTTTCTTAACTGCATTTTTCAAAATAGCTCTGGTATCTACTTCAAATAACTTTCCGTCTGAAGTGTACACGTCACAGAACATCCTGACAACTCTCCCGCTGTCAGGTCTCCACGGAAGAACCGCAAGTGTAGACGGATCAGGTTTGAGATACAGATTAGCTCCCTTACAGCCTTCAAAACCTGCAATATCTTCAGGATTAATCGGTATGCCATCCTCCAACGCCTTCTTAATCTCACCCGGCATTACGGAAATATTCTTCTGCACACCAAACACATCACGAAACGCAAGGCGAATAAACTTTGCATCCTCACGCTCAATATATTCCATTATCTCATCCAAGGTTTCATTCATGTTGTATCTCCTTCCATTTCCCCTTAAATTAGATGATTGCGAAACTCCTTATTATACTTGAATCTATTGTGCATATTGTATAGATTCCATAAGCAGACCTTGGCGCAGGCGTTGGTACTTAATGAGTGTGCAACACGAATTTAGTACCATTACGCCGAAGACGGAGTGC
This sequence comes from uncultured Lachnospiraceae bacterium, assembly GCA_905235345.1. Classification (GTDB taxonomy): domain Bacteria; phylum Bacillota; class Clostridia; order Lachnospirales; family Lachnospiraceae; genus CAG-590. The sequence goes on along the minus strand of CAJOLO010000031.1, from coordinate 13,843 downwards.
AAACGTGTCTGCGATGGAACTATATAATATGTACAATTAAAAAGATGTAAATCGAAGTTTCGCGATTAGCTATCCTAAATAACTGATATCTCCGGAATGACCTCCTCGAGAACATCAAGGAGTATCCTTACCGTATCCAATGATGTGAACATTGTAACTCCATTACGTACCGCACACTGCCTTATGGCAACGCCATCTTCATAATGCACTCCTGACAATATCGCTCTGGTATTGATTATATAACTAACATACCCAGCCTGAATGGATTTTATAACCTCATCACTGCCATCACTTAACTTTCCGCGAAGTCTCGTTCTGATTCCATTATTCTTAAGGAATGTGGCTGTTCCGACTGTTGCCTCAATGTTGAAGCCTAACTGATAGAACCTGCGTACCAGCGGAAGCGCTTCCTCCTTGTCCTCATCAGCAAGCGTAACCATTACTGTTCCATAGTCCTTCATCTTAATTCCTGATGCCTGCAATGCCTTATAGAATGCGCGCTTAAGCTTTCTGTCATATCCGATTGCCTCTCCGGTTGATTTCATCTCCGGTGACAGATATGCATCCATACCGTTTAATTTCTCGAATGAAAATGCAGGAGCCTTTACATACCAGAACTGCTTCGGTGGCGGTACAAGGTCAACTATTCCCTGCTCCTTAAGACTATGTCCAAGCATAACCTTCGTTGCAATATCCACCAATGAAAAGCCTGTGGATTTTGAAAGGAACGGTACACTTCTTGACGCACGCGGGTTAACCTCTATTATAAATACATTATCATCTTTATCCACTATGAACTGTATGTTGAAAAGTCCGACAATTCCTATTCCGAGTCCAATCTTGGTCGTATATTCCCTTATGGTATCCTTTACCTTATCTGAGATAGAAAATGGAGGATAAACGCTGGTACTGTCTCCCGAATGTACTCCTGTACGTTCTACCAATTCCATAATTCCCGGCAAGAATACTTCCTTGCCGTCACAGATTGCATCTACCTCTACCTCTTTACCGACAACGTATTTATCAACAAGAACAGGCTTATCCACATCAACCTCAACTGCACTCTTTAGATAGTGTCTTAACATTTCCTCATTTGCAACAATCTCCATGGCACGTCCGCCCAGAACAAATGAAGGTCTGACAAGCACAGGATATCCAATCCTGGCAGCGACTTCTACTCCACTTTCTATATCTGTAACTGCCTCTCCGGTAGGATGTGGGATTCCCAGTGAAACAATAACACTTTCAAATGCATCTCTGTCCTCAGCCTTGAATATAGCCTCACAGTCAGTTCCGATTATCTTGACTCCTTTCGCAGTCAAAGGTTCAGCCAGATTAACTGCAGTCTGACCTCCGAGAGAAGCGATAACTCCTTCCGGCTTTTCCAGATCGATAATATTCATGATATCCTCAACCGTGAGCGGTTCAAAGTAAAGCTTGTCAGCTGTTGTGTAATCTGTTGATACAGTCTCAGGGTTGTTATTGATAACTATTGCCTCGTATCCCATCTCATGGATTGTTTTTACCGCATGAACAGTTGAATAATCGAACTCCACACCCTGACCGATTCTTATCGGTCCCGATCCTAATACGATTATCTTCTTTTTGTCTGAAACAACAGATTCATTCTCATCCTCATAAGTCGAATAAAAATACGGAACATAGCTATCGAACTCGGAAGCACATGTGTCTATCATCTTGTAGACAGGCTTAATGTCTAATTCCTTGCGTTTCTTCCAAACATCATCCTCAGAAACACCTAAAAGTTCCGCTATGTATGAATCTGAGAAGCCCATACGTTTTGATTCATACAAAGTTTCGTATGAAAGCAGACCTAATACTTCATCTGTTAAATGTGATGAATGTTCTTCGGTAATATTATCTACGGTTAAATTCGCTTTTAACATACCATATTTATCAACAAGGATATCTTCTGCCTTACTCTTAATATCCTCAAGTTTCTTCTCGAATTCTACAATATTCTTGATCTTATCAAGGAAGAACATATCAATCTTTGTTCTGCTGTATATTACCTGAAGATCTACCCCTAACCATATAAGCTGTGAGATTGCATATATTCTGTCATCGGTTCCGTCCTCAATATATGTAAGGAGTTTATCGATTGCCTCCTTCTTGTTCTCGGGTTCCGGCTTATCAGACAGACTTTTCACATCAAACTTCTCAAGGTGAATATGGTTCTTTCCATCCTCTAATGAACGAATCGCCTTAAGAAGACTTTCCTCTAAGGTACGTCCAACACTCATGACCTCTCCCGTCGCTTTCATCTGAGTCGAAAGAACGTTAGATGCCAGAGTGAATTTATCAAATGGGAATCTTGGCATCTTGGTAACCACATAATCAAGCGCCGGTTCAAAGCAGGCAGGAGTATTAGCAAGTTCAATCTCCTCAAGGTTCATTCCTACCGCAATCTTTGCTGAAACTCTTGCGATCGGATATCCGCTGGCCTTAGAGGCAAGTGCTGACGAACGCGACACTCTCGGGTTAACCTCTATCACATAATAATCAAACGACTCCGGATCTAAAGCAAATTGAACATTACATCCTCCCTTGACCCCAAGAGCACGAATGATCTTTAATGCACTGTCTCTTAGCATATGATACTCTTTATTGGTAAGTGTCTGGCTTGGTGCTACAACGACAGAGTCACCGGTATGTATTCCGACCGGATCAAGATTCTCCATGTTACATACCACTATTGCAGTATCATTTGCATCTCTGATAACTTCATATTCAATCTCTTTATAGCCTTTGATACTCTTCTCAACCAACACCTGATGAACCGGTGAAAGAGCAAGAGCATTCGTCATCATCTCTTTCATCTCTTTCTCATCATAGGCAAATCCACCGCCGGTTCCTCCAAGAGTAAATGCAGGTCGAAGTATTACCGGATAACCAATCTCATTGGCAGCTTTTAACCCCTCTTCGACTGTATATGTAATCTGGGAAGGTACTACCGGTTCGCCGATTCTCTCACAGAGTTCTTTAAACTGTTCCCTGTCTTCCGCACATCTTATGCTTGCTGCATCTGTTCCTAAAAGTTCAATTTCACACTCATTTAATACACCTTTATCATTGAGCTGCATGGCAAGGTTAAGTCCGGTCTGACCTCCGATTCCGGGAACTATCGCATCAGGTCTCTCATAACGGCAGATTCGTGCCATGAATTCAAGAGTAAGCGGTTCCATATAAACCTTATCCGCAACCATAGTATCAGTCATAATCGTTGCAGGATTGGAGTTGGCAAGAACTACCTCATAACCCTCCTCCTTAAGTGCGAGACATGCCTGTGTTCCGGCATAATCAAATTCAGCGGCCTGTCCTATCACGATAGGTCCTGAACCAATCACAAGAATTTTCTTTAAATCATTTCTTTTCGGCATAACGTATATTCTCCATTTTCTATATAACTGCTTTGCTTATAATCAATTGCTTCTCGTCCTACATTACTTCACTTATGTTAATACGCTGTAACTATTCACCCTTCTGTTTCACCGTTATGCATCGGGCACAGCTTCGCATTCCAATGTGCCAGATTCCGGTACAATTCATGCTGTTGGTATGCCACCTGTCGCAAGTGCAGACGGCTGAGAGGTTAACTGTTACAATACACTTCTGTAATGAATCACTTAATAGTGAATTGCTGCATATTCTCAATAAATCTGTCAAACAGATATGTACTGTCCTGAGGACCCGGCGCACTTTCCGGATGATACTGAACCGAGAATACTTTGTCCTCATTGCAGCATAATCCCTCAACGGTATTGTCCAGCAGATTGATATGTGAAACTTCAAGTCCGGTACCCTCAACAGATTTCTCATCAACTGCATAGCTGTGATTCTGACTTGTTATCTCAATCTTTCCGGTTCTTATATCCTTGACCGGATGATTACCGCCACGATGTCCGAATTTCAACTTGTAGGTTCTGGCTCCATATGAAAGTGCAATCAGCTGATGTCCGAGACATATACCGAACATAGGAGCTTTTCCACGTAAATCCTTAAGAGTCTCTATAACTTCTTTAACATCCTCGGGATCACCGGGACCATTGGATATAAATATACCGTCAGGTTTCATGGACATAATGTCTTCACTGCTTGTATTATAAGGAACCACTGTTACATTACAACCATGATTGTTGAATTCTCTGACGATATTCATCTTCATGCCACAATCAATCGCTACTACATTATATATAGGATTAGATGTTCTGGCATACCATCTCTTCTTACTGCTGCATCTTGCTACTGCATCATGCCTAAGCTCTGTATTTTTCAATATCTCCAATCCCTGTTCAAGAGTGGTATCCGCATCAGTTATAAGTACCTTTCTTGAACCGATATCTCTTATACTTCTTACAAGCTTTCTCGTATCAACTCCATATACTCCGGGAACATTTCCTTCCTCTAAAAGTTCCGACAAAGTTCTGGTAAATCGGAAATTCGATGGGGAATCATTAACTTCTCTCACGATCAATCCACCCAGATTAAGCAGCTTGCTCTCAAAATCCTCATCGGTTATTCCGTAATTACCGATAAGAGGATATGACATCACAATCGCCTGATCGGTATAGGACGGATCTGATACAATCTCCTGATATCCTGCCATGGAAGTATTAAACACTATCTCGCATACAGCATCCCGCTTTGCGCCAAAGCCATATCCCAGATATTCACTTCCGTCTTCCAAAATTAATTTTCTATCCATTGTATTCCTCCTGCCATATTAAATAGTAATGACAAATTCAAATGCCGATACGTAAGCTCTTAGCTATAAAGAAAAAGATGCCTCGAGTACGTACCTCGAAACATCCTTGCTTCTTATATAACATGTCTAACCATAATCATTACCTGTATATGTATAAAAGTATAACAAGTTCCGCCTTTGGAACGTCCAAATAATAGTATAAAGATTTCTATTCAAAAGTCAAGAATTAATTATTATCCGTTATTCTGCATTTCAAGGGCAGTTTCTACAAACTTCCTGAATATCGGATGTGGGCGGTTCGGTCTAGACTTAAATTCAGGATGGAACTGAACACCGATATAAAACGGATGATTGGCAACCTCAACGGTCTCAACCAGATTACCGTCAGGAGAAAGTCCTGAGATAACCAATCCATTCTTCGTAAGCACATCCCTATAATCATTATTAAATTCATATCTGTGTCTGTGTCGCTCATTTATATCAAGTGTGCCATAGCATTTCTCCATCAATGTTCCGGCAGTGATATGACACGGATAGCTTCCCAGTCTTAATGTTCCGCCCTTATCAATGTCGTCCGATTGACCCGGCATGAAATCTATGACTCTGACATCTGTTGCATCATTAAATTCTCCTGAACATGCATCTGTAAGTCCTGCTACATTTCTGGCATATTCAATAACCGCAATCTGCATACCAAGACAGATTCCGAAGTATGGAATATTATTGGTTCTGGCATACTTTGCAGCCAGTATCATTCCCTCTATGCCTCTGTCGCCAAAGCCTCCGGGTACTATTATTCCCTTCATATTCTTAAGCTGTTCCTCGTAGTTATTCTCATTCAATTCCTCTGAGTCTATCCACTCTATATTGACATGAGCATTGAGGGCAAAACCTGCATGATTGAGTGCCTCCGCAATGGATAAATATGCATCATGAAGCTGAACGTATTTTCCGACAAGTCCGATTGTAACTTCCTTATCTCTGCTCTCGATACTGCCAACTAACCGCTTCCACTCTGTAAGATCAGGTTCAGGTGCATCAATTTCCAGTTCACGGCAGACCACCTCGGATAAATGAGCTTCCTCAAGCATAAGCGGTGCCTCGTAAAGACTTGGCAAAGTCCTGTTCTCGATAACACAGTCCTCTTTCACATTACAGAACATGGAAATCTTCTTGAAGATGGATTCTTCAAGAGGCTCATCACATCTAAGAACAATAATATCAGGACTTACTCCCATACCACGAAGCTCCTTCACGGAATGCTGTGTCGGCTTTGATTTATGTTCATCCGAACCATGAAGATAAGGTACTAAGGTAACGTGAATAAACAGACTGTTGGCGGCTCCTACTTCCAATGATATCTGTCTTACTGCCTCGATAAACGGCTGAGATTCGATGTCACCTATCGTTCCGCCGATTTCAGTGATAACCACATCCGCATCCGTTTCATTACCAACTCTATATACAAACTCCTTGATTTCATTAGTTATGTGGGGAATAACCTGAACTGTTGATCCAAGATACTCACCACGACGCTCTTTATTTAACACATTCCAATATACTTTTCCGGACGTCAGATTGGAATACTTGTTAAGATTCTCGTCAATAAACCGTTCATAGTGTCCAAGATCAAGATCTGTCTCAGCTCCGTCCTCTGTCACATATACTTCACCATGCTGATAAGGACTCATTGTTCCCGGATCAACATTAATATAAGGATCAAGCTTCTGAGCTGCCACCTTAAGTCCCCTTGCTTTAAGTAATCTTCCCAAAGATGCGGCAGTAATGCCTTTTCCTAACCCTGAAACAACTCCTCCTGTAACGAAAATGTACTTTGTCATGTTCTCCTCCTTATCTGTATTAATTATTCACAATCTTAAATATACGATTACTTATTTAAATATATTGTCTATGTTTTAGGTATTTTCCCGTCTGAGTTAAATTCATGTCCTTTCGGATAATCTCTTCTCAAATCTATTCTTACTTACGTTCTCGGGAATCGTTGTCGCATATTCCCCTGTAAAGCATGCATTACAAAATCCTTCATGACCCACCAGTTCATGAAGTGACTCAATCGGAAGATATCCAAGTGTATCCGCTCCGATCATTTCCGCAATCTCGTCCACTGAGTGATGACATGCAACAAGATTCTCCTTCGTATCAATATCCGTTCCGTAATAGCACGGATTGGTAAACGGCGGTGAGGATATCATCATATGTATTTCCTTCGCACCCGCATCTCTTAAAAGCTTCACGATTCTTCCACTGGTCGTACCTCTTACAATCGAATCGTCCACAAGAACAACTCTCTTGCCGGCAACCGTCTCTTTTATGGGATTCAATTTAATCCGTACCTGATTGCTGCGCTCATCTTGTGTTGGAGAAATGAATGTTCTTCCTATATACTTATTCTTGATAAAACCTATGCCGTAAGGAATGCCGGACTCTTTTGAATAACCTAACGCCGCATCAAGTCCCGAATCCGGAACACCTATAACCACATCCGCATCCACCTTATATTCCCTTGCAAGAATCCGTCCTGCCTCAAGTCTTGCCGAATGCACCGAAACACCGTCAATAACAGAGTCCGGCCTTGCAAAATATATGTACTCAAATATACATATCTGTTTCTTTTTCTTATCACAATGCTCCGTATAACTTACCACACCATCATCAGAAAACACGATAAGCTCCCCCGGTCTGACGTCACGAATAAATGTTGCCCCAACCGCTTCAAGTGCACAGGTTTCAGATGCCACCACATATCTTCCGTCATCGCATTTACCATAACATAAAGGTCTGAATCCATGCGGATCTCTAGCCACAATAAGCTTAGAAGCGGACATAAGTGCAATTGAATATGCACCTTCAAGATACTTCATCGTCTCCAGAACAGCCTTCTCAATCGATGGTGTCTTAAGTCTTTCTCTTGTCACGATATAAGCAATAATCTCAGTATCCGATGTAGAATGGAATATTGCACCGCTAAGCTCCAGTTCATTTCTGAGATTATACGCATTACTGATGTTACCATTATGTGCAAGTGCCATCTTACCCTTTTGATGGTTCACTTCTATAGGCTGACAATTATTTCTGTTATTGCCGCCCGTCGTTCCATATCTCACATGACCTACTGCTATTCTTCCGGTCGGCAGTTTTTCAAGCTGCTCGGCATCGAATACGGTACTTACCTGTCCGATATCCTTATGGGAGAAGAACAATCCGTCGTCGTTTACAACAATTCCGCAGCTTTCCTGTCCTCTGTGCTGCAAAGCATACATTCCATAATACACATCATTTGCTATACGGTACTGCTGTGGTGCAAATATTCCGATAACACCACACTCTTCGTGAAGGTTGCTCATTGTGATATTCCGCCTTTCTTAATAAAGAGAAATGGTGCTTCGAGTACGGATCTCGAAACACCCTTGCTTCTTATTAATATTAATTCGTTATTTAACTATAACATCATTAAATACTTATAATTCAACCGTTCCGCCCTTGGAACACATATCTAGTATAAAGCTTTTTTCTTAAAAGTCAAGAAATATATTTATTAACCGTTTATATTAATCGATTTAAGATTCGAAGCCCGTACCTGTCCGCCAGCTTTAAGGCCTCTTGTTCAGTGTCCGGCAGATTCATCATATCCACATGATGACAGTCGATTCCAAGCACCACGTCATTGCCTTCCTCTCCGGCAATCTCCCAAAATTCAGGAGTGGGATAATGTCTCTTAAGATACATTCCCTGAAGATTGATCTCTAACGGAAGTCCCATCTCTTTGGCAACGCAGCAGATTCTTCTCATCTCCTTACGGTAAATTGCACTATCCCCCGTAAAACACGCCAGATCCGGATGTGCCAGATATAAGAATCGTCCCGTCCTCATGCCTTCGCAGGTCTGGTCCACATATTTTTTCAAAATCTCCGGATTATCGGTAGGAACAGAACTCCACACACAAGAAGCTTCATATTCATTGTCCAGACAATGTTGACCAAGAAGCAGATATTCTATGGGATAATCCTTTATAAAATCCATCAACCCGTCGAACAGCTGCGGATAGTACTCAGCCTCCAGACCGATATGAATTTCAATATCCTTTTCATACTCTTTCTTAAGTGCCTGCAAAGTATCACAGTAATCCTGAAGCTCATTCATTTCCATGCGAATACCTGAATGATACTCCCCGGGGAAAGGCATTGGCGAGTGATCCGAAAAACCCAAAACCTTAATTCCTCCTTTAATTGCCTCCTCAATATATTCTCTCTCCGTCTCCGACGCATGCTTACAACGCCATGTGTGGATATGATAATTTTCTTTCATTACATGTCTCCTGCCTTTTTCAAATTTTTCATAGAGTCAATATCATCCTTCGCAATCTCTTCCGCACCTTTTTCACTGATTCTGAAAAGCCGTTGTGCAATCGTTAAAGAATCTGCCAGATTTACCGATACAATGATCACCGCTATACCATGTCGAAGCAGAATCTCTAATTGTTCCCATATATACATTCTGTGTACAAGATCCGCACCTTTAAAAGGTTGAAAACAGAATACGACTTTAGGCTTTTGCAACAGGATTCGCATATAGACCAATTGATACTTTTGTTTCTCTGTCAATTCATCTATGTGTTTCAAGTATAACTCTTCTTTTATATATTCCTTGTATTCCTGCTTAATGCTCGCTTTTATTTTGCGGCTATGGCACACACCCGGAACTCTGTTGGCAAGTCCTAAGCAGAGATTATCAAAATAACTAAGTTCGGGAAAAAGCATATTGGTCGTTAAGTCTTCCTGTACAACAGCTATATCCTTATATAATACTTTTCCCTTTTTATGTTTCACCCATATAGTTCCGCCCGCCAAGGGAATATCTCCCATCAAAACGCTTTTTATATTTTTATATGACATGCTGTCCACACACTGTAATACCACACACTCCCCTTTACAAACAGCCAAATCCAGCGGCTTTTCCATCGAACCGTAAATTATATTGTCTAATCTGAAGATTTCTTCCTCTTTTTTCTTTTCTTCCTTTTTTTCGTCCGTGTGATGCATTACCACATATCGATATTGCTCTGTATATTTATCAAGAACGCCTTTATGCATTTCTGATTTTGAAATCACTTTCTGGATACGTCCATTAGTAAATAATACCACTCTGTCGCATATCTGCTGTAATTCGTCAAAATGCAAATTGATATATATAAAACTGAATCCCTGCGATGCATAATACCGGATAATCTCATATAATTTCCTGAGTTTGCTTTCACCGATCAGCGTACTGATCTCTTCTAAAATAATTAAACGCTGTCCTATAACAACAGCGCGTAATATTTCAACAACGACTCGCTCAAAGTTGGATAATTTCTCCACATATGTATCCGCCTGAATTTCGACACCTATATCCTTAAGAAACGGTGCAAGTTGCTTTCTAAGCATATCCGAGGGAATGATTTCCTGTCGAAAGCCCTGTCTTAGCACAAAGATATTCTCCGCCACCGTCATCCCTTCTACGAGACAACTGCGGGCTCTGATAACGCATATACGATTCTGGCTTCTAAGCGGTCCTCTCCACGAATTAACCATTTCTCCACCGTAATACACATAACCATTACGCAACGGCATATTCGTCTGAAAAAGAGATAACAATTCTTCAAGGCCATGTGAATTGACCGGAATAAATCCCAGAATTTCCCCCTCATATACCTGCAGGTTAAAATCCTCAAGCTTTGTAACTCCTTTATCCACGTAGGTAATCCGCTCCATCCGCATTATCTCATTTTTCATTATAGCATCCCTCTACTTCTGATACTCTCTTCGTCCATCAATAACGGCACCGATATCTCAACATCGGTTCCTTTATCCGGAATCGAATATATATGCATTCCATACTCTTCACCAAATATTAAATGAATACGATTGTTAACATTTATAAGTGCAATTCCGCCTTTTTCATTTTGTTGCTTATAATCCACTGAACTGCTCTCATTTTGAAGTCTGCCGTTTAACTGAGCCAGTTTTTCTTCATCCATTCCGACACCATCATCCGAAATACGGATAATCAGTCGTTCTTTGGTACGTTCAAAAGCAATAACCAGATTACTCCTTCCTACCTTTAACTCCGTCCCGTGAATAATACTGTTTTCCAAAATCGGCTGAAGTGTCAATTTAGGAATCTTACAGTTCATAATGTCATTCCAGTCATCTTCATCACATTCAACATGCAGCTCTATCCTGTCTCCGAAACGGTATTTCTGAATCAAAAAATATGTTTCACAATTATCAAGCTCCTCTTGTACGGAAACCAGATTCTCTACTTTGGTAATGGTGTACCTGAAAAATTTAGCCAGAGCTTCCGTCATATCTGCCACACTGTCCATTCCGGCAATCAAGGCCTCACCACGAATACTTTCCAAAGTATTATATAGAAAATGCGGATTGAATCTGATTTTGCAAAGCCAGATACTGCGCCTGCCTTTTATTCAGATCCACTACATGAGGTCCGTTCATGACTTTGATCATTTTCCTGGTCTGAAGTTCATTCATGGGAGATAAATATAAGTAATCATCGTCAGAACTATCTTTCATCACATACCCGTTCAATATTCGTTCAGACATTACCTCACACCATTTATATGGTTTGACTATCCATATCCACCAGATGACATTAAACGCTATAAACAGAAGCAGAAGCATAACAACACTCCATATTGAACCGATTCCTTTCAAAAATAAAATAAGCTCAATGATGATAACAGCCCAAAAAATACATTGGAAAATCCTTCTTATAAGTGCTACCCGTTTTGAGATATATCTGAATTTTTCATGCTTATTCACATTAATTATCCTCTATCCATATAATTTCCTGTATGTTGCCGGTTTTACTCCTGTCATTTTTTCAAAGGTATGATTAAAATGCTTCAAATCATTGTATCCCACTTTTTTACACACCTCAGAAACAGACATATTGGTTTCACGCAAGATAATCTTCGCCTGCTCAATTCGAACATTAATAAGATATTTTGCAAAACCTTCTTTCTCATATTTTTTGAAAAGAGTGCTAAAGTATGCCGGACTTAATCCAACAATCTCGCTAACGGTTTCTAACGAAATCGGCTCTGAATAATGGTTCTGGATATATTGTTTTGCCTGTCTTATAGGCCTGTTCACATCATCTTCATATTGTTTTTGCAAACGCCTGATATGATCATCCTGCAATTCTTTTAATATGGTAAACAATTCTTCCACGTTACGACATTGTTCACATCGTTCATCAAAATGAAGCAGGCACTCCTGTCTGTTTTCAACATTAATCTGACTCAAAAATAAATTTCCGCAAGAATGAACAATATCCAGAATCTCATATCCATGCAAATCTTTTGACTTTTTGATTTCTTCCATCATGAACCGTATCGTACTTTCGCTTTCTTCCGGGCTTCTGAATTCAATGGCCTGGGTGATCATTCTAAGATATGTCTCAAGTATATTCTGATCGCGGACCTTTTTTTCAATAACTATTTTTTCTAATATTTTACCCGTTCCTCTGAGTATACGTTCTTTTATGATAAGTTCCACTTCATTCAGAATATCTACAAGATTATCCGTGTTATTGATTCCGGCACTTATTGACATGGTAAATGTCACATCACCATATAATGTCTTCTCATATTCTAATTGCGCAAGGCACTTTTTAAGAATCTGTTTAACCTCTCCCTGCTTATCCGTATCATAATTAATAATACCTATGCAGGAAGTGCTTTTGTGCGTTATGACCATTTCTATACATACAGGCTCCAGCGATTTTTCCAGCAATTGTTCCACTTTTCCCATAACAATTCCCATTCCGTTCGGCGTTATGTCTTTTGTCAATCCATCCATTTTAAGCCAAAATGCCTGAAAACATCCGGGATGCATATGCAGGTGATATTCTTCGTTCAACTCTTCCAGATTCATATTTTTACATTTTTGTTCTAAAAGATAGTCGATCAATAACCGCTGTATCCTCTTGATATCTTTTTCATTTTTCTGTATTAATTGATTCGTATTCTCCTCTATGGCTCTTTTATTCAAAATACCATCACGAACCTTTTCCAATGTACTGATCAATTCAGTCTTATTTATCGGCTTTAACAGGTAGTTCCCAACCCCATAACTTATTGCCGCCTTTGCATACTCAAAGTGTGCATATCCGCTAATGATGATTATTTCCATCTCAGGTTTTTCTTTCTTCAGCGTCTGAATTACATCCAGTCCGCTCATTCCGGGCATACGGATATCTGTAATCAATAAATCTATTGAATACTTTTCTACTAACTCCAAAACCTCCGGACCATTATGGGCAGTCGCAACCACTTCCATAGACAAACTTTCCCAATCTACCAGTGCATGGATTAGTTTACATATCCTTTCTTCATCATCTGCAATAATCACCTTCAGCATATCTTACTACTCCTATTTCTTTACATACGGATATTCACTACACAGTAACCGATATGGTTATTCCTCTTCTTGTTTTTTCGATTTCACAATCGTAATACATATACAGATAAATGTATTCTAAGTTATTATAACATAATTTTAATATAAAAGAAACCGCCGGATCAAATCAGACCCGGCGATTTTAGGTTTTCTTTTAATACATCTCTCTGATGGCCATTATTTAGTGATAACGGAAACACCGGTATCTGTAACAGCACCGCCAAGAGAATTACCTTCTAATGCGCTTACACAAGCTTTAACACCTTCTGCACCCATTACATCAGGATTCTGTGCCATTGTGCAAAGAAGATATCCATCATCAATAAGGTTAAGAATTGCATCTGATTTATCAAATCCGACACCAATTATGCTTGAGTTACCTGAAGCTTTAATCGCATTACCTGCACCTGTTGTAGAACCCTCGTTACATCCGAAGATACCAACAACGCCCTGAGTAATGTAATTCTCTGCAATACTCTGAGATTTAGCTGCATCACCTTCACCATACTGTGTCTCTAAAATGTTGAAATCCTTTCCTTCAAATGCAGAACGGAATCCTTCTTCACGCATTACACATGAATCAGTTGCTGCATTTACATTGATGATACCGATATCACCGGATGTAACTCCGTCT
>CAJOLO010000030.1 GCA_905235345.1 uncultured Lachnospiraceae bacterium | reverse complement strand
AGACAGGCAGAAAGATTAATTGATGTTGTGGTTTTACCGACACCACCTTTTTGATTTGCAATAGCAATAATTCTTCCCATATTATAATTCTTCCTTTTGCAATTGTTATATCTTGTAGTTACTATGATAATTGTTCAAGACTCGCGGAGCATTGGGGATTGAATTCCAACTGGGACATATTTGTTACCACACTGTAGTTGTCCAATCTTAGTATAAGATAAAAGTCTCCGGCGTATTGCAGAAATGTGCAGATGGAAATGTAAGCAAAGCTGACGCACATTCAGCAGTAAGAACGCTGGGAATGTTCTCAAAAATTATTCATGTGTGTTTCTTTTATTAATTGTAATAAAATGATTTTACAAGAAACGCAAGGCTAATTATAACATAAAAATAAAAAAAGAGAAAGACGATATATAGTAAAATTTTTAATATTAACAACAAGGTATTGATTATAGCAGATAATATTGTTTCACGTGAAACATGTAGCCCAAAACAATTATCTATAATATTTTTTTAATACATTTTAAAAATAATCATAAGCCTAAAATATAATACATATTTATTTCAAATAGTTTAGTTATTGAACTAAAGTTTTATATACAAATAATGTCATTATCTTTAGATTTTTCGTCATCGCTCCAATTAACAAATAACATTAGTATATATGATATTTTATAAAAAGAATGTTTCACGTGAAACATATAGTCGAAAGTAGGTGAGTTTATAAAAATATACTCAGTCGAAAAAATTCGACTGAGTTAATAGTTCTGCAAGTATGTACATGAATGTAGAATTATAATATTAGTAAAACTACCGGATGTTCATTTATTCTTTATGGTATACTATATTTCCGTCACAGATTGTATATATGATTTCACCATATAATTGTTTTCCGATAAATGGAGAGTTGGATGATTTTGAAACCGGATCGCCGACAATATATGGCTGGTCATTAAAGATGACAAGGTCGGCCGGACCACCTTCTTCAATATATCCGTAATCCAGGTTATACATCATAGCAGGATTGATGGTAAATTTTTCTATCATTTCTGTATAGGTTAAATGACCGGGTTTTACCAGATTCGTAATTGCAAGTGAAAGAGCAGTTTCCAATCCGATAATTCCGCTGGGTGCTTCCGTAATAGCTTTTGATTTTTCCTCAAAACTGTGAGGAGCATGGTCTGTGGCTATAATATCAATGGTATTATCTTTAAGTCCCTGTATAATTGCAAGTCTGTCCTTCTCTGTTCTGAGGGGAGGATTCATTTTAGCGAGAGTACCATTTTCTATAACAGCATCTTCTGTTAAAGAGAAGTGATGAGGTGTGGCTTCTCCATGTATATTGATGTTCCATGAAGTTTTCATAGGAATGATCTGTGTAACTGATTTGTTATAATCCGAGTCTGATGAAATATCAGTAACATTCTCGTTTGATAATGGAAGAGGAAGGTATAGATTCTTCTTCCGGATGATTTCTAATTTCTTCTGTCGAATCAGTTCAACACCTTCTCTTGTGCTGATATGCTGTATATCAATTGGGGAATCATATTTTTCGGCAAGATTGATATCACGTGAAATCATGTCTATTTCAGCGGCTCTGGGAGAACCTTCAATTCCATAATATTCAGAGGCTTTACCATGGTTGATTCCGTTATTGGTGATAAAATCGGGATTTTCTTCATGAAAACTGAGAGGAGTGTTTAACTCCTTTGCTTTCTTCATGGCTGCAATAACAATATCTTCATTCATAATAGGAATACCATCATCCGTGAAACCGATGGCACCTAGTTCATTAAGTGTATCCATATCATTAAGTTCTTCACCCTTAAGACCTTTTGTGATAGTAGCGCAGGTAAATACATGAATATCTGCCTCGTCAGCTTTATCAAGTACATAGTTAAGTGTATCCGGATTATCAACAGCCGGTTTGGTGTTCGCCATAAGAACAACCGTGGTGTAGCCACCAGCAGCGGCAGCCTTTGATCCTGTCAGGATATCTTCTTTATATGTAAAACCGGGATCGCGAAAATGAGAGTGTACATCAACAAGCCCCGGTGCAATCATCATTTTATCTGCATCAATGATCTGAATATTATCCTTATCTTTTTCCGGAATATCATAATCCATAATATATGGAAGTATCTTAATAATTCGGTCATCTTTGATGAGAATATCATATATACCGTTTCGTCCTGATTTTGGATCTATAATATAGCCGTTTTTAATTAAAAGCATAGTCAAACCTCCATTATTTGATAAATAATAATATGACATTGTCATATAGTTTTAGCAGCACCGACAGAAGCGAGTCCTAACTATAGATATTATAACTAACTTGTGTAAAGGCTTCAATAAATTTTTGACAGTTTATATAAGCACACGACTAATGATAAAGGCTTCGATAAATTTTTGACAGTTTATATAAGCACACGACTAATGATAAAGGCTTCAATAAATTTTTGACAGTTTATATAAGCACACGACTAATGATAAAGGCTTCGATAAATTTTTAAAAGTTTATGAGAGTACACGACTAATTGATATAGACAAGTAATAAAATCGGAAAAAAGTTATTTTATTTCATTATATAGTAGAGTATAATAAAAAATATGTTAATAGGAATAGACATTATTATTATATTAGAATAGTGGTTTAACAGGTGATAAAATGAATGAGGAAGAGAGAAGGAAAAGAAAAAAGAAAAAGAGAAGAAGAAAAATTCGTTTGTATATAAGAAGAACAGTCTTTCTCTTTATTTGTGTCGGATTGATAGGTGGTATTTATTTCTTAATAGATCATTTTCTTATTGATGGTGTGATCAATGGTAAATTGGAAAAAAATGAGAATTCACAGGATAGCACGTTGATATCCGACGGTGATAACAATAATAGTATGTCAAGGGATGAGCTTATTCACTCGGGAACTATATGTGACGGAATATATTTAGATGAGGTGGATGTAAGCGGTCTCAATTATGATGAAGCGGTTGAAGCATATGAGAAATATCTTAAAGATATGGGAAAATTGAAGCTTGTATTTAAGGATAATCTCGGAACCTATAGTACCACATTTTCTGAGGCGGGTCTGAAGGTCGATTACGAAAGTGTGGTATGTGATGCGCTGATGTTTGGCAAAAACGGAAATATACTTAACAGGTATAAAGAAATTCAGATGTTGAAAAGCGACCACATTACTCTGACTCCGGAAAAGACTATTGATGAGGAGAAGCTTATAGAAATGCTTACTGATGAAGCAGATGATATGAAGAAGACACCGGTAAGCTCTACAATGACAAGAAGTGATGGGAATTTTGTGGTTTATCCAAGTGAAGAAGGACTTGGGATAGATTATGAGAAAACGATAGTAATGGTTAATAAGGTGCTGGAAAAAACATGGAAGCAAAAGGATGTTACTATTGCAGCAGTTACTGAGGTAATCGAACCTGCTTACAGCGAAGAAGATTTTTATGGAGTTGACAGCCTTCTTGGAAGGGCAGTAACTGATTATAATCAGAAAAACAAGGATAGAATAGGTAATCTTATAGTGGGCACTAGTAAGATTGCAGATAATGTTGTACTTCCGGGACAACAGTTTTCAGTGTATGATACGGTGGCACCATTTACCGAAGAAAACGGATATTTAAATGCCGGGCAGTATATCAATGCAGAACTGGTGGATGGAATGGGAGGAGGAATATGCCAAGTGGCAACTACCCTATATGATGCTGTGTTGGAAGCTGAGCTTCAGGTTGATGAGAGATATCCTCATTCCATGACGGTAAGTTATGTGGAAAAAGGAATGGATGCGGCGATAGCGGAAGGATATGAGGATTTTAAGTTTACAAACAATACGGAATATCCCATTTACATTGATGCCTATGCCGGAGGCGGTTCAATCTCTGTGGCAATATACGGACATGAGACCCGTGCAGCTAATCGTCGTATATCATTTGAAAGCCAGGTAATAGATACATATGAACCGGGTGAAGATAAGACGATATATGACGATACATTGCCTGTAGGAACAACGAATGTAACGGAGGCACACACCGGCTATTATGTGGAGGTGTGGAAGCATATTTATGTGGATGGTGAGGAAGAAGATTCGGTCAAGGTAAATGGAAGTCAGTACAGTGCTATTCCTAAAACAACAAGGATTGGAACGATGAGCCGGTAAGATTAATTATTTATTAACAAAAGATAAATGACATTTTATATCAGGGTATGTTATAATAATTTATCAACAATTAATAAGGATATTTTCGCTATAAGGAGATGATACATCAATGAATAAGCGGATTAAAGTCGGAATGCTTGTGGATGATATTGATTCGTATTTTGCGCAGCAGGCTTGCAAGGGAGCAGAGCTTGGGGCTATTAGTATTGATGCAAATCTTTATATCTTTCCAATGAGATATCTGGATTCCAAAGATTTTCTGGATGATCACAGGAGATTTGAATACCAGTATAATATGATTTATCGATTTATTACAGATAAAAATATTGATATTCTGTATATTCTTATGGGTAATATAGGATGTCGTACCGAATATGATAAACAGATGGAGTTCTTGAACAGTCTGCCGGATATTCCCATCGTCACTTTATACACTTCTTATGACGGTTATCCATCGGTAACCTTTAATAATCGAACAGGTATGGAGGCTGCAGTGCAGCATATGATCGATGAGCATCATGCGACAAAGATAGGATTTGTCAGCGGACCGATCACTAATGGTGAGGCGGTTGAACGTCTGGATATATATAAGACAACTCTGGAAAAGAATGGTATCGCTTATGATGAAAACAGGGTCGTATATGGCAGTTTTAATACTGCGTGTGAGGATGCTGTAGAGGAATTGTTGGACAGGAATCCGGAGCTTGATGCAGTTATGTTTGCCAGTGATCTGATGGCACGTGGAGGATATAACGTCTTCAGAAAAAGAGGGCTTGTTATCGGAAAGGATATTCTTGTTACCGGTTTTGATAATGAAGCATATACTTCAAGTATTGTCCCTTCGCTTACGACGGTAGAAGCCAGTGCTGCAAATCTTACCTTTCATGCAGTAAAGCATACGGAAGATTTTTTGAAAAATCCTAATCTTGTATTTCAGATTGATACCTGTTTTGTCAATCGTGAATCCTGTGGATGTGATAATGTTGATATATTCTCTTATGAAGCAGAGTTTGAGCTAAGAACTATAGATAATAAAGAAGAACTTCCGATAAACGGTATTTTCGAGTATCTTTTTGGTGAGTATAGCCTGGGCAATGCTACCGGGGATATTGAGGAACATCTTAAGAAATTTCTTTATTTATTATTTGACGTAGTTAAGAACAGAGATTTTGATAATCAGAAGAAGAGAATCAAGGAATTATTCAACAGAATAATTCAGGACAGGATTCTTATATACACAACAACAGAGAAAATATTCAATATGCTTATGATTTTTCAAAGGCAGGTATCACATTTTCTTGATAATGACAATGACAGATTAAAACTCTCAGAAATGTTCTCTATGTTATACAGAACATTTTCAATGCATAGCAGTCAGATGTTAGAGAAGAAGCAGGAGCATATCAAGAGTATTTCTGAGATGGTCAACAGACTTACCAGCGATATAATAGTGTATGATGGTAATACAGAGGAAGCGTATTCGTCCATGTTTACCCAGTTCAGCAAGCTTGGTGTTCAGAGTGCATATATGTTTTCATTTAAGGATATTGTAAAGCATTACCGAGGAGACGAATGGATTCAGCCACAGACTGTGAACCTCAAAGCATATGAAGTAGATGGTGTTGTCGGCGTGCTTTCATTAGAGGATGCGGAGATTACTGTCAATGATATGTTTGACAATGATTTTATTCCCGATCACAGAGTGACGATGGTGTTATCGCCGCTGTATTCCTTTGAGGAGGTGTACGGTGTTATGCTCTGCGAGGTGAACTATACCAATTTTGACTGCGTATCACCGATAAGCATACAGCTTTCATCTGCACTTAAATCTCTCATTTTGCTTGAAAAACAGCGGGATATACAGAGAGAACTGGACAACAATCTCAGAAAAATCGAAGAGAGTAATAATGTTATAAATGAGATATCTAAGTCTGATAAGTTGACAGGTGTATATAACAGGAGAGGCTTTATCGAAAAAGCTGAGAAGATTATTAAGGACGAGAATAACAGAGGAAGAACTGCACTGATATTCTATTCGGATGTGGATAATCTTAAGAAAATCAATGATGAGTATAGTCATGATGATGGTGATTATGTATTGCGGGAGACTGCTAATATATTGTTAGATACATTCAGAAGTTCAGATGTTGTGAGTCGATTCGGTGGCGATGAGTTCGTATGTCTGGCATTTGTTAAGACAGAAGGTCACGGGTTAGAGATCAAACAAAGGATTGATGTGATAACTTCGAATCATAATGCAATGGTTGGAAAGCCGTATACAATCGGGGTGAGTACAGGATATGTCGAATTTGAATGCGGCGAGGATGTAGACATATATAAGCTTATTGATATAGCGGACAAGATGCTTTATGAGGAAAAGAAAAAGAAGAAGGGATGAGTTTCGCCGGAATGTGGATATAAGGACTGAGCCATTATATCCACATTCCGGCGTTCTATCATAAATAAAAACTAAAAATAAACTAAATTACATCTGTTCAGGACATTCGATACCGAGGAGTTCAAGGGAATCTTTCAATGTCTTTTTAGTGAGTGCGACCAGCTTAAGTCTTGCATTTCTTAAATCTTCATCATCTACCAAAACTTTGTCAGCATTGTAGAAGCGTGAGAAGGACTGTGCAACATCCATGGCGAATCGTGCCACAACGGATGGCTCGTATTTCTCTGCTGCATCTTTGATCACTTCAGGGAAACGGTTAATTTCCTTAAGGAGTGCAACAGCGGGTTCGTCAAGAATTTGACTACAGTTAATTTCAACATTTTCATCATAGGATGCGTTTCTGAGGATACTTGCACAACGACAGTAGGTGTACTGCACATATGGTCCGGTCTCGCCATCAAAATTGAGAACCTTGTCCCATTTAAAGGATACGTCTTTAATTCTTTGATTATACAGATCATTAAAGATTATTGCACCCACACCTACTTTGCGGGCAACGTCGTCCTTGTCTTCCAGATCAGGATTCTTGGCAAGAATTATCTCCTTAACCTTTTCTATTGCTTCCTTTAAAATATCTTCTGCATATATAATGTTGCCGCTTCTGGTGGAAAGCTTGGCACCTTCAAGACTTACAAGTCCGTACGGAATATGAACGAGACTGTCTTTTGCCCAATCATTTCCAAGTAGCTCGATTACCTTGAATACCTGTGCAAAGTGAAGCTTCTGTTCCTGACCGGTTACATATAAGCACTTTTCGAAGTTCCAGCGTTCCTTACGGTAGAGAATGGCAGCAAGATCACGGGTTGCATAAATGGTACTTCCATCTTTCTTCATGATGAGGCATGGTGCCATGTTATATTCTTCAAGGTCAACAATCTTAGCACCCTGACTTTCCTGAAGTAAACCGGCTTTTTCAAGACGGTCAACAACATCAGCAGTCTTATCACGATAGAAGCTTTCACCCATATAGTGGTCAAATTCCATGCCAAGAAGTTCATAGGTTCCTTTGTACTCTTTGAGACTTATATCTACAAACCACTGCCATATTTCTAAAGCTTCTTCATTTCCATGTTCCATTTCACTGAACCAATGGCGGGCCTGGTCATTTAAGGTATCATCCTTGTCAGCTTCTTCATGGAACTTTACATAAAGACGCATAAGTTCTGCCACTCCATCGCGTTCAACATCTTCCTTGTTTCCCCATGTCTTGTAGGCAACGATGAGCTTTCCGAACTGTGTACCCCAATCTCCGAGATGATTAATTCGTTCAACCTGATAGCCAAGCTTTGTAAAAATCTTATACAGTGAATTACCGATAATTGTTGTACGAAGATGGCCAACATGGAAATTCTTTGCAACATTAGGAGATGAGTAGTCGATACATATGGTTTTTCCACTTCCCAAGTCGGATGAACCGAAGTTATCCACATCTGCATTCTCCAACATGGACTTAACGAATATTTCCTTCTTGATGAAGAAGTTAATATATGCACCTTTTACTTCCAGCTTTTCCAGTATATCAACTTCACCAATCTTATCGGCAATGTCTGCCGCAATAAGAGGTGGAGCCTTTCTAAGTGTCTTTGCCAGCTGGAAGCAAGGAAAGGCGAAGTCACCCATGTCTGCCTTAGGTGGAATCTCTAAAAGCTCCGCTACTGTGTTTCGATCTAATTCTGCTGCTTTTGTGATTATGTCGATTATTTGTTCTTTCATATTATACTCCTTTATCTGTTTACTGATCATCAATTCACCGTTTTATAGGGAATGAGAATCTTACATTGGTTCCTGATATAAGGTCGCCTTCAATCTGTAGTTTTCCATCTAATTGGTAAATGGTCTCATGAAGCTTGTGAAGACCTGAGTGCCATGCAGCCCGATCAAGGTAATCCTCGGGAATTCCCACACCGTTGTCATTAACATATACGTCGATAAGTCTGCTGCTTATAAATATCTTTGCTGTAATTTTGTTAGCATTGCTATGCTTAAATATATTATTAAATATCTCGCGAAGCATTGCAATAAGTCTTGTTGTGATGACCGATGGAATGTTAAGTTCATGTTCGGTGCAGTCGCAGGAATAATCTATCATACATTCAGGGTGTGCTTTCTGATAGGCATCAACAAGCTTATCCACCTGATCCCATATAGGTTGTTTTGGATCGGTATTATAATCGAGTTGGAAAAGGACTCTATCAAGAGATTTCAGAATGTTCTCCTGGGAATTGTGCAACTCGTTTAAGGTAACCATTGCCCGTCCGACATCGGAGTGAAGTAACCATTTTAACACATCAAGCTTGTTGAGATTGGATATGAGTTCTTCCTTGACATTCCTGTTTAAAGAGGTGGCACAGCGTAATCGGTCATAATCCTCCAATTGCAGCATAGTATAATTGTGTAAGGTACTGTCTTCCTGATCGGCTGTTTCAATGAATTCGATTCCGTTATCCTGTTCTTCGGAAGAGGAATTCGTGTTATCATCCTTACCAATAAGGATAGTATGGATGCATTTGCCGGCCTTGGATAGCATATCTACCTGTTCTCTGTAAAATGCAATAGCCTCTTCAAGTTGATTGATTCTGTTCTCAAGACTTTCTTTGGCTTCTTCTAAGGCTTTGATCTGTTCTGCAAGCTGGTTTCCGCGACTTAAGGAAGCCTCTCTCATATCGGAAAGAGGAGAGAATACATTGCGCCTGTCTTCACCCTGATAGGTGTACAGTTCCCTGGTTTTTTGCAGGGTCTCAATCTGAATATCCAATTCAAAGAGCTCGGTCTTAAGCTTCTGTACCCGTTCAAGATTATCAAGATATGTCTTGTTAAAATAATCAAGGGTCTTGGAATTGGCTTCTTCAATTATACTTAGTGGATTCTGTTCTTCGTTCGTCATCATTTGTCCTCATATAAAATGTGAATTGTTATCTGTTAAATCGGATGTGTGATAAATTTCATGTAAATACTTAGTAAAAGAAATCATCATTTCTGTGTCTGTTGTTTCTTTTTCGTTTTCTTTCCAGATTGGTGTATTTTCTTCTTCGTTTGTTACGTCTGTTTTCCCGGATAAGATTACGGATACCAATACCGATTATAAACAACAGAATAATTACTACTATAATTATTACCGTTCTCAAAAGGGTGTTGTTAAAGGTCTTGGGATGTTCTGCTGATTCTTCTTCCGTGGTACTGATATGAGAGGAAAGAAAGGGACTTCCGTTAGTTATAGGAGTCTCACCAATCTGTTCGCCCTGGTAAAAAAAAGTAATCTTGCCCAGTACGTTGTCTGCTGCTGTGTCAAAAAGATCAATATCTTTCGTAATCTGTGTGGTATCTGTGTTTTTCTTGATTAACATACAGTAGTTTTTATCTACGGACAAATTAATCGTTTCATGATTAAGATTGTTATAGTAATTGTCTAAAATGAAATTGCTATTCTCTTCATCGTCACTGTTGTAGATATTACTGGAAAATGAAAAATCCGATAGCGGATAAAAATACATATAATTGTTATAGCAGTAATTGTATAATGCTTCTGAATCGGAAAAGGTGTATTTCTGTCCGTCACAATCAAGAACAACACATATTAACTCAAGACCGTCTTTTCTTGCAAAAGTAACAAGAGTGTTATTGGCATTGGTTGTATAACCGTTCTTTCCACCTTCACAATATTCATAATAGTATTGATTGGCAGGGTTGATCATCTTGGTACCTGTCCACAGGGGCCTGTCTTCGCTGGTTAGGTTAGTGGCAGGCACGGTGTAGCTTACGGTACCGGCAATCTCACGAAACTGTTCATTGTGAATTGCTGCCTTCATTATGAGTGCCATGTCGTAAGCAGTTGTGTAATGGTCGTCATCATGAAGTCCGTTAGGGGTGACAAAATGTGTATGCTTGCATCCAAGCTCCTTAGCTTTGGCATTCATCATGTCGGCAAAGGTTTCCACATCCCCGCCCACAAGCTCCGCAAGCTGATAGGCACACTCGTTAGCAGAGTTGACCATTGTGGCATATAACAAATCCCTTACAGTTACCTGCTCGCCTACATCAAGACCGATGTTGGTACTGCTTCGTTCGATGCCCCATATTGCATTTTCCGACATGGTGACTATCTGATCCATATCAAGATTATGTTCAAGTGCGATCAGGACAGTCATCACCTTGGTTATGCTGGCGGGGTATTTGCCCATGTCAGAATTCTTTTCATACAGAATCTGGCCGGTAGCAGCGTCCATGACAATTGCCGCATCAGATACAATATCAGGCTCTCTGGATGGCTGGTCAGGATATTCCGTTGTGTCAGGATGCTCAGTTGTTGCTTCCTCGGTTATCTCCGTTGCATGTGAGGTGAATGAAAGCGACAGGCAAAGCGTAAGTGTAAGAAATAATGCTATCCATCTTTTCATGGTATGCACTCCTTATTGTACGTGATCTTGTTGTTATTCATATGAAACTGCCTTAAAAACTATTCGTTGTTATAATGTAAACATAAAACATAGAAAGGTATTTCATAGACAAAATTATTACATACATTTATGAAAACACATAGTTATTTCATTGTATTATATATTAAAAAAGGTGTCAAGTTGGACCGGACAAACAGTGTGGTGCCTGGCAGATTATTCTGCACCATGTTGTTTTGAACTATCCGGACAACACAAAAAGGAAGCCAAAGGCTTCCTTTTTAAAGCAGTGTCTGTCTATATACTTGCAAGTGTCTGAATCGCATCTTTCTTTATGATAAGGGTAAAATGCTCTGAAAAATAATATGGCATTGCATAATTGCCCTTAACCTTAGTACCGTATTCACTCAGAAGATTACATGTACGCTGATAGTCCTCAATATCACCTTTCGTATTGTGTACGATAAGATAATATAAACCATCAATCGGACTCTTATATAGTGAGTTGTCATCCTGATATATAGAAGAAACCAGACTGGCAGCTTTACTTATGTCGTTGATATTCTGGAACGAGAATATACGATAAGATATGTTAAACTCGTCTTTCTTCTTGTCTTTTTTCTTATCCTGCTCTTTTGCACGCTTAGCATTACTCTCCCTGATCGAAGCTGATAGAGGAATAAAGTTGGCGGCATTAGCGTCCGACTCACTCTGTTTCTTAACCTGTTCGATATTCTCAACTATATTAGACAAGGTGTCCAACAGTGATGAAGTGGATTCCAATAATGACAAGTCGTCATCATCAGACGATTCATCTTCCTCGTCTTCGACGATATTACCATCTTCATCAATCTCGATATCAGTGTACTTTGAAAATCTGGAGAACCGTGTATCAAGTTCCTCGGGATCTTCGACCTTAGTGATTATTAATATGAGGCATTCCGGCGAAATCGGTATTGCTTCTATCATAAGAGGAATGTCGTTAGCCTCAAAGCCAAGCTCAACGGAAGCCTGCTCCATCATGTCACGGAACAGTTCTTTAGCTTTATCAGTACCATATGCTAATTCATTAAGCATTAACTCTCTGTCTGCCAAATCTGCTTTATTCAAAGTACAGCGAATCTGATTCTCACTTAATCGCTCTAATTTCATAGAATCATCTCCTTCAGTATCTTTATTATTAGTATATCATGTTATTGTGAAAAAATGAATAGTTAAATCTGCCTTAAATATAT
>CAJOLO010000029.1 GCA_905235345.1 uncultured Lachnospiraceae bacterium | reverse complement strand
TGAGCAGACATTACTTGACCTGTGTGACAGAGTTATGTGGATGCATGACGGTGAGATTAAGAAGATTGGTGATCCTAAGGAAGTTCTTGATGAATACGGCGAATTTATGAAGTGATCATAAAAAATGAGTTGATGTTCTAAAATACATGGAATAAAGGGGCTTGAAATGATATGATTAATGCAGTATTGATTATGTGCACATTAGCAGCATTGTTAGGGGTCGCATTGCTGTATTATATATTTATAAAGGTTACACCTGAGGAGAGTCTTGCGTCGGCAATAATGACGGTGATGTTACTTGTTTATATCGCAGGTTTGTTCGGGAATACCAGTATAGCTATGTACATTGTCTTCGGGCTTTCTGTGGCAGGAATCGTGATGGCATTTGCATGCTCCTTAAAAAAAATGAAATACTCATTATTAGATTTTTTTTCGCCTGCAATATGTATGGTGATTGTTATTGCAGGAGTTGGCATAGTTGCTTTTCATGGCTTTCAGATCTGCAATTGGGATGAACTTTACCAATGGGGAAAGTGTGCTGATTTTATGATGGAGTATGACATGCTCCCGCAAGGCTCTGATTTCACCGGAGAGGCGGCTCTTCTTTCTTCGACAACATTCTTTCATTACTTTATGTCATATATGAGTGAATGGGTGATAGGAAAAGTGATAAAAAGCAATTATTATGTTTCTAATCTTATTCTGTGGTTTTCTGCACTTACACTTCCGTTTTCAGGGTGCAAATGGAGCGATTGCAAAAGGGTTTTTTTGTATGGCTTGTTCCATTTTCTTTTGATGTCAATGATATTTGTACAGCCGTATTACAATATATATACAGATCAGGCTACAGCTTATTGGGCGGGGTGTCTAATTACATGGTTGCTTCTTAAGAAAAGTAATCGTAGAAATATCTATATCATCCCATTGGTACTTGTTAATGTAGGTTTTATGAAGAGTATGGTGGGACCGTTATTTGCGGTTATTGTTCTTGCTGCGATTGTAGTGTTATATCTTCTTTCACGGAGAGAGAATGGAAAGACGTCTTCCAAAACTATGGGAAAGAAGTTTATTAGACCAAGAAATATAATGATAGTATTAGGAGTGTTATCGCCATTTATTCTTGTAGAGTTGTGGTCTAAGATGGTAGGAGGGAACGGTTTATGGAGATTTCATAGTATTACGCCTGCTTCAGGAGAAGAAGATCGGGCAATCCGCACTCTAAAATCTATGATTTCTTGGATATTCAAGTCAGTAACACTTCATGAGGATAGAATATTTATATCTTATGGTATATTTATTGTTATTACAATCGGAATTGTATATGTTATATATCCTGTTATACTTAGCAAGAACGAGCAGGTGCGTTTTCGTATGCTTATGAATATATATATTTTGGGATTTGCTTTATATTTTGTAATTATGTATATAACATTTTTGACTGTATTCGAATATTACGCAAGTGTTAGAGCCACATCTCTTAACAGGTATTTTTCTGATTATATTATGTTAGGTATTGTGCCTCTCACAATTCCGTTCTTTTTGAGTGAAGGAGTTGATGATGGGACTAATGTATTGTTGATAAAAAAAGGGTTTGTATTTGCATCAATTGCAATTATATTATATGGCTCCAGCGGTTACTTTCTGGGTAATCTTTCCCATGCGTATGCGGTAGATACCAAGAAGTATTCACGGATAGAAGAGATGAGTAAATACTGTGAGAAGGTAAAGAAACTGACTGGGGGAGAGGGAAAGATATATTTTATAAATCAGAAACGCTCCGGACTATATACGTTGGCGGCGGATTATGATATGGAAAATCAGATATTCAGGAGTGGGATGTGCTATAAATTCAGATTGGATACTAGTAAGAAAATATCGGGAATGACTGACTATCCTATTGAAACTTTTCCACAAGTACTTGATGAACAGGGATATGAATATCTGTGGGTGTATTCGACCAATTCATATTTTACGGATAATATGAAGACTATGTTTGATGTTAATAAAGTAAAAAATGGTAATTTTTATAAGGTTTTGCATGGAGAAAATGGAATAGTGCTGGAATATCTCGGAAGGATTAAGTGACAGTATAGCTGAATAGATACAAGTAATTCATAAAAGATTATAGCATCATGGTAAGATTATTGAGTTACAAGTTACATGAATGACTAAAGGAAAGAATATATTATGGGATTACATACATTTGTCATATGTGCATATAAAGAGAGTCCATATCTTGAGGAATGCATAAGATCTTTGAAGAAACAGAAAACGGATAGTGTGATTAAGCTAGCCACATCGACTCCGAGTGCTTATCTGGAAGATATGTGCCGGAAATATAATATTGAATATTGCGTGAGACAGGGTGAAGCCGGAATAGCCAAAGACTGGAATTATGCGTATTCTATGGCGGAGACAGATTATGTTACAATTGTACATCAGGATGATATATATTTTCCCGAATACAGTAGGCAGGTGATTGAGCAATTAGATAATTCGTTGAATAATGATGTTCTGATTACATTTTCGGATTATTCGGAGATTAGAAATGGTAGGGAAAGTAAGGGCGGCCTTAATCTGTATATCAAGAGAGGGTTGCTTATACCGATTAGGAATAACAAGAGAAATGATAAGAGGTGGAGAAAACGTTTCATAATCCGTTTTGGTAATGCGATATGCTGTCCTGCAGTCACATATAATAAAAAGGCAATAGATGAGTTGCTGAAAAAGCAGGGTAGAACAGATTTGTTCAATATACATTTCAGGAGCAATCTTGACTGGGAGACATGGGAATGGTTAAGCTGTGAGGAAGGAAGGTTTGCATTCATTCCTAAGCTTCTTATGTCTCATCGGATTCATGAGGACAGCGAGACTTCTGCAACTATAAAGGATGAGGAACGAAGTGGCGAGGATTATGAGATGTTTTGCAGGTTCTGGCCGACCTGGGTAGCGAAGCTTATCACTAAGGCATATGGAGAGAGTGAGAAGGGTAATATGATATAAGTTACATGGTAGAGTAATATAATCTAATGGATATATTCGGATTGAGGGGAAGTGCATATGAATATGTTGGTAAGAATATTCTGTAGCAAGAATGAATGAGATTTTCTTAAATATCCGTGAAAAAGATTCATCAGGATACAGAAAGAGGATAGATTGTGTTGAATAGTGTGGGAATGTTTTTGTGGAATATAATAGTCAAGGTTGCCCATGGGGTGCT
Organism: uncultured Lachnospiraceae bacterium; assembly: GCA_905235345.1. Lineage (GTDB taxonomy): Bacteria > Bacillota > Clostridia > Lachnospirales > Lachnospiraceae > CAG-590. The sequence goes on along the minus strand of CAJOLO010000029.1, from coordinate 23,946 downwards.
TGTGATATTATATAGAATTATTGGTCGTGAACTTACAGATGAAGCTTTTGAAGGATGGCTTCAGTTTGTGAAGTTTGGCATGGTGGGGTTCATGAATACCATAATCAGCTATCTGATTACAGAGGGCGGTTATTATGCTCTTAGAACCCTTGTTCATAACGGTACATTTGCATTGCAGATTTCACAGACAGTGGCTTTTGTTATTACAGTGTTCATCTCGTATCTGATCAATAATTCATTGGTGTTTAGGAAAGAAGAGGGACAGACAAGGAATCCTTGGAAAACTCTTATGAGGACTTATATAGCATATTCTTTTACGGGAATATTTCTTAATAATGTGCTGTTGTATGTTGAGGTGAGTTTATTGCATATGTCACCGATTATAGCACCAATCGTTAATATTGTCGTGGATGTGCCCGTTAATTTCTTTATGAATAAGCTGTGGGCATATAAGACAGAATAAGGAAGGCAAAGGTTGTAAATTAGTATCTGATGTGTTAAAATGTGTCGAGGAGGCTGATATATTATGCGCCTGCTGATGATAATACCGGCTTATAATGAAGAAGATAATATAGTTAATGTTGTCAATAATATTAAAGAAAAATATCCGGAGTATGACTATGTTATAATTAATGATGGTTCAACTGATCATACATCAAAGAGATGTCACAGGGAAGGTTTTGAGATTATTGATTTGCCTACAAATATCGGGCTTGCAGGAGCTTTTCAGACAGGGCTTAAGTATGCGTATTCAAGGGGCTATGATTGTGCACTTCAATTTGATGCAGATGGGCAGCACAGGCCTGAGTATATAGATAGTATGCTGAATAAGCTTTCGCAAGGTTATGACATAGTTATAGGTTCGCGTTTTTTAAAGAAACGTAAGGATAAGTCTTTTAGAATGTTGGGTGCAAGGATTCTTACTGTGGCAATTAAGCTAACTACAGGTAAGAGAATATCCGACCCGACATCAGGTATGAGGATGTTTAATCGTAATATGATAAAGGAATTTGCTGTAAACATCAATTATGGTCCTGAACCGGATACTATTTCATATTTGTTGAAGAATGGTGCATCAATTGCTGAGGTACAGGTAGAGATGGACGAGCGTATTAGTGGAGCCAGCTATCTTAACTGGAGTCAATCAGCGATGTATATGTTTAGAATGCTTGTGTCTATATTGTTCATACAGAATTTCAGAAAACGTGATTCGAGACATGTTGTTATGAAGAGAATGGCTAATCCTAACGCGGATAACAAGCAATGAATCTGAAATATTGATATAATAATGTGTGTATAGAGGTAATAATAATGTCGGTGACACTTAGAATTGTTTTAATTGTATTATCTGTCATGAGTCTTGGATATGTTATACATAAGATAAGATATTCCAAGATGCAGATTGAGTATGCACTTTTCTGGATTGTGTTATCGATTCTTTTCATTATATTGGCAGTATTCCCATCCATTGCATATTGGGCTACGGAGAGACTTGGAGTAATGTCTACGGCTAATCTTATATTCCTTGCTATAATAGGAATATTGTTGTTTAAGGTATTCATGATGACGATAGAGATATCAGTTCTTGAGAATAAGGTGAGGGATCTTGTACAGCAGCTTGGAATTGATGAGAAGAATAACAGGGATGAATACAAGAGAATTCATAGTGCGAATGAAGATGTGGTTGATACTTTGACAGATGTGGTTAAAGTTGATAATAAACAATAGGAATATATCAGGTTATTGTATTTTTGTTGGATTATAATATATATAAGTTTGATTGATATATAAGATAGTAAGAGGAATTAGTTATGACACTGGCACTTATAAGAGACGGATTGAGATGCTTGAAAAGAGAAGGAATTCGCTCTTTTATTTATAAGGTATATGTATACATTAATAGAAGAAATCAATATGAGATGTGGATAGAGGAGAATGAGAAGAATCTGTCAGACGTGACAGAACTTTCATATAATCCTCTTATTTCTGTGGTTGTTCCCGTGTATAATGTAGATGGTGGTATGTTGACAGAGTGTATTGAATCTGTCATAAACCAGACGTATAAGAGCTTTGAATTAATACTTGTGGATGACTGTTCAACACAGGAGCAGGTAAGAAAGACTTTGCACAGATATGAAGGTGCTGACAGGATAAAGGTGATATACAGGAATGAGAACGGACATATATCCAGAGCTACCAATACAGGAATTGAGGCGGCTACAGGGGAGTTCGTAGGACTTATGGATTGTGATGATGTGCTTTCTGTTAATGCTCTTTATGAGATGGTAAGAAAGCTCAATGATGGTCAGGAATATGACTTCATATACAGTGATGAAGATAAGTTATCAGAAGATGGCAGGAAACGTAAGGATCCGTTCTTCAAGCCGGACTGGTCCCCCGATACATTTATGTCATTGATGTATACCTGCCATTTTTCAATATTTCGAAAGACATTACTTGATGAATTGGGAGGTTTAAGAGTAGGTTTTGAGGGCTCTCAGGACTATGATCTTGTGTTGCGTCTTATGGAGAAGACTGACAGAATTGGACATGTTCCAAAGATATTGTATCATTGGCGTGAGCGTAAGGAATCCACAGCCAGCTCAATGACTGCGAAACCATATATCGTTGAATCGACAAGGAAGGCTAAAGAGGAAGCACTTAAGCGTCGGGGACTCACAGGACACCTTGAGTGGATTGATGATGTTGCTCAGTTCCGAGTGGTATATGAACCTGTGGATGATCCTAAGGTAAGTATTGTAATTCCGTCCAAAGATAATTATAATGTGTTGAAACAGTGCTTTGAATCCATGGCAGTTCTAACCGCATATGATAATTATGAGATAATACTTGTGGATAACGGAAGCAATGATGAGAACAGGAAGTTATATGAGGAACTTAGCAAGGAGTATAATGCAGTATATGAGTACCGGCCGATGGAGTTCAACTTCTCGGCTATGTGTAATATAGGAGCGCAACTTGCCACAGGCGATTATCTGCTCTTTCTGAATGATGATATAGAGATAAAAGGAGAAGAATGGCTTACAAGACTGCTCGGACAGGCACAGGTGTCGCATACCGGCGCGGTAGGGGCAAGACTAATATATCCAAAGGATAATCTGATTCAGCACTGTGGAGTGCTGAATCTTCCAATCGGGCCGGGGCATGCGTTTCATGGAATAATAGATAATATGATTTTGTACGGAGGTCGCAATATTGTGGACTACGATTTCTCTATAGTAACCGGGGCCTGCCTTATGATCTCCAAGGATAAGTTCAATGAAGTTGGAGGATTTGAAGAAAAGCTTCCGGTAGCATATAATGACGTAGAACTCTGCTTTAAGTTGCTGGAGAAAGGTTATTATAACGTCTTACGCAATGATGTGCGGATGATACATCACGAGTCAGTGAGTCGTGGGTATGATGAGAAGTCGGAAGAAAAGCATCAGCGTGGCAAAGCTATATGAGATGCATCCTAAGTTCAAGGGAGGCTATGATCCCTGCTATAATCCTAATCTCGTAAAGGATAGAGGGGATTTCTCATTTGATATGAGTAGGAAGGGCAGGATTCAGGAACCGTTGTTACTGGAGAATAAGATAGATATCTCCGGTTATAAAGAAACTCTTAGCGGTTCGGAAGAAAATGATCTGTTATATGGAATTGATGCTATCAATTATGGAGAATGTATCAATGTAGTAGGATGGGCGTTTCTTAAGAAAGAAAAAAGAACCGGTAAAGTAAAACTTCTGTTAGTAAACGAAAGCGGAGATCAATATATCTTTGAAACTGAAATGACTCAAAGATATGATCTGAAATACTTATATATGTCCAAACATCTTAGAGATGCGGGCTTCTTATCATTTATCAGTTGGAAGCTTTCCAAAGGGAAATACCATATATTTGTTATGCTTGGTGACGAGATAGTTAATACTACATATGATATAGTTGTTAATAGCTAACTGTGGATTATCATATTATGTAATTATATATATGGAGAATTAGATGAATAAAAAGATATTGTTAATATTAATATTATGTATATTATTGAGTGGAGTGTCATTTATTGTATATCGATATATTAATCCAGTATCGGGTAAATCGATAGAATTATCCTTTTCTGTTACAGAGGATAGTGGTGAGCCGCTGAGTTTTCAGGTCTTTTATATTGATGGCAGTGATACACAATATACGAATTATAATGAGGAGCAGAAGGCAGACATTATCCTTAGTAAAGATAATGGATATAGTGCTTTGGTAGAATTACCATATTCTGTGTCTGATATAAGAATAGATGAAGATAATAAAGTCAATAATGTGATATTGAAAGACATGTCTATTATATATGATGGATCTGAGATAGGATTGGCTTCCAATGTGTGGAATAGCTATGAAGAGGTCAATGACGCTGCGGGCGAAGATGAAAGCGAAGGATATATAAAGCTGAATATTACCGGGGAGGATCCGTATGTTATATGGAAAGTATCTTCATGGAATATTGATGAATATGTATTGAATAAGGTTCAGAAAGAGAACAGAATAATTAAGATAGTAATTATTGTATTATTATGGATAATGTTTATTGTCTTTGTAAAACATTTTGACAGTCTTATTCAGTTTCCTGTAGAGATATTATATAACAGAACTCTTATATTCCGCTTATCGATTAATGATTTCAAGACAAGGTTTGCGGGCTCATATCTGGGTATAATATGGGCATTCGTCCAGCCAGTAGTTACCATAGTGCTGTATTGGTTTGTGTTTGAGAAAGCATTTCATGCTTCAGGAGTAGGAGAAGTGCCATTTGCGTTATGGCTTACAGCAGGACTGGTTCCATGGTTTTTCTTTTCGGAAGCTCTTATGGGTGGGACATCCGCTCTGTTGGAATATCAATACCTTGTGAAGAAAGTAGTTTTTCAGATTGATATCCTGCCGGTTGTCAAGATTGTTTCGGCTTTGTATGTGCATATATTTTTTATAGTGCTTACAATATTGATATTTATTTTAACAGGAATGCCGATTTCATTATGTTGGCTTCAGATATTATACTATAGCTTCTGTACCTTTGCATTTACGTTGGGGCTGGCATATATCACATCAGCGATAACTGCTTTTTTCAGAGACCTTACCCAGATTATTAATGTGTTATTGACTGTTGGAACATGGTTGACACCAATAATGTGGAATTATGACAGTACGGGATTGTCGGGAATAATCAATGTTGTTCTGATGGCAAATCCTATGTTTTATATAGTTCAGGGTTACAGAGACTCTTTGGTTAATCATATATGGTTCTGGCAGCGTCCTGCACTAACATTATATTTTTGGACAGTGACGATTACTATATTCTGCTTAGGAACAGTAATATTTAGAAGATTAAAAGTACATTTTGCTGATGTATTATGATTGGCAGTTGATTACTAATAGAAAGGGTAGTTTTATATAATTAAAGGTGTTGTTATGTCTGATTATGCGATTAAAGTTGAACATATATCTAAGATATATAAGTTATATAATAATCCAATGGATCGACTCAAGGAATCGTTGGGACTGACAAAAAAGAAGAAATATACAGAATATTATGCATTGAATGATATTAATTTCGAGGTTGGAAAAGGTGAAACGGTAGGTATTATCGGGACAAATGGTGCCGGAAAATCCACCATTCTTAAGATAATAACCGGAGTGTTAAGTCCTACCAGCGGTAATGTATCGATCAATGGACGAATATCTGCCTTGTTGGAGCTTGGTGCCGGGTTCAATATGGAATATACAGGAATAGAGAACGTATATCTCAATGGTACAATGATAGGCTTTACAAAAGAGGAGATAGATGCGAAGCTTGATGATATTATTGAGTTTGCAGATATCGGAGATTTTATTAATCAACCGGTGAAGACATATTCGAGCGGTATGTTTGTCAGATTGGCATTTGCAGTAGCTATTAATATTGATCCGGAGATTCTTATAGTAGATGAAGCACTTTCTGTGGGAGATGTGTTTTTTCAGGCAAAGTGTTATCATAAGTTTGAAGAATTTAAGCAGATGGGGAAAACTATACTTTTTGTGACACATGATATGGGCAGTATACAGAAGTACTGTGACCGTGCTGTTTTATTGAGTCATGGCACTAAAGCAGGCGAAGGTAATCCTAAGGAAATGATTGATCTGTATAAGAAATTATTGGTCAATCAGTATGATATTGATGAGAAGGATATTAATGATAGTAATACGGATACTGATAATGAAACGGAGGATAAGAAGCCTGAATATGGTGTCTGGAAAGATAATATCGCTACAAATCCTAATGTGATTTCATATGGTAATGGAATGGCTGATATTATTGATTATGCGACATTCAATGACAAACAAGTCATAAGTAATGTGTTTGATCTTAACGAGGAATATTCAGTGCTTATGAAGGTCAGATTCAATGAGGCTGTTAATGACCCAATATTCGCATTTACGATCAAAGACATTAAAGGAACAGAAATTGCCGGAACCAATACTATGTATGAAGATATAGAAACAGGTCATGTTGAAGCAGGGGAAACCAGGGTAATTAGGTTTAAGCAGAAGATGATGTTGCCTAAGGGGGATTATCTTGTTTCTTTTGGATGCACGGGTTACCGTGAGGGAGAATTCACTGTATATAGCAGACTTTATGATGTCTTTACGATTACAGCTACAACCACAAAGAGTATGGTAGGTTTCTTTGATTTGAACTCAGAAGTATCAGTCGAGATATGATTAATTAAAAAGGAAAGAAATATATGATAGAAGATAGACTTAATCTGAAATTCTATAAGGGGACAGATGAATATTCCGATGGAGATATTGAAGATGATATCCTGGAGGAACTGCAGAATAATGATGATATATTACAAATTCTTATGAATCATAATGAATGGGCTTATTTATATCATCTATCACCCATAAGAGAGAATTTGTTAGAGTGGTATGATTTTGATCCTGATGGTAGTGTGTTAGAGATAGGATCGGGATGTGGCGCTATTACAGGCCTGCTTTGCAAGAAGTTAAAACGTGTTGTCGGAATAGATCTTTCAAAAAAGAGATCCCTGATCAATGCAACGAAAAACAAAGCATATGATAATTTCGAGATTATGGTTGGCAATTTTGAAGATATTGATATTGAAGAGAAATTCGATTATGTAACACTAATTGGAGTATTGGAATATTCGATATATTATATCAGCGGAGAAAAACCATTTGAAAATATGATCGAAAGGGCAAAGAGTTTTTTAAAGCCCGGAGGAAAACTAATTATTGCCATTGAGAATAAGTATGGACTGAAATACTGGGCGGGAGCCACCGAGGATCATACAGGAAGATATTTTGACGGGCTCGAGAATTATACAGGAGTTGACAGAGTACGTACATTCTCGAGAGGAAAGCTTAACAATATGCTAGTGGAGGCAGGGTTTAAAAGTAATGAATTTTTCTATCCCTTGCCTGATTATAAGATGCCTAATGAAATATACTCAGACGACTTTCTGCCTGAGGCGGGGAATGTAAGAAATATAACGCAAACATATGACAGAGACAGATATCTGTTATTCAATGAAGATAAGGCATATGATGCATTATGTCAGGATGGTTTGTTTAGGGAATTTGCTAATTCGTTTTTGGTTATAAGTTCATTGTGAGGAATAGATAATATGAAGAAGGTTATATATGCAAAATATAACAGGACACGGGTTCCTGAATATCAGACAGTTACTAAGATTGTAGAGCAGGATGGTAACAAATATGTGGTCAAGGAAGCACTCACCAATGATGCCATGTCCCATATTGCTTCAATGGAGAGCAAATATGACAGACTGTCATTATTATACAAAAACATTAAGCCCGGGAAATGTCATGATATTGATGAGAAGGCAGTATTTGATTATTATGACGGAACAAGTATTGCTGATATTATAGAAAGTGACATGAAATCGCTTGACGATGTATTGATCAAGATAAAGAATTATATAGACATATTGTTTCAATTTAATGTGGAATATGTTAAAAACTTTACTTCTGATGAGACTTTTGAGAATATCTTCGGAGAAATTAAGGAACTGGATGGTGTTCCGGCGGTTAGTGGCGCCGATGTTGATCTTATATTTGATAATGTGTTATGTGTTGAAAACAATAGATATATATGCATTGATTATGAATGGTATATGGATTGCCTGATTCCTATCTCTTTTGTGAAATATAGAACATTGTTTTACTTCTTTGCGAAAAACCATGCCTATTTCTATAGTAAAATGGATGTTGCTGCATTTCTGGAATACTATGAGATTGACAGGAAAATGCAAAGTATATACAGAAAGATGGATGATTCTTTTCAACAAATGGTTCATGGTAAGGATTGGGTTAATATATATACCAGAAAATATGAAAAAAAGGTTCATCCCATAAAAGATCTTATGCTTCAGATTCCTGATATTCAAGGGACTATGGCTGAAAAGGATAATGACATTGCTAATCTAAAAGTTTTAATATCACAGAAAGATAGAGAACTTATACATGAGAAAGAAACAATCGAAAAAATGAAATATGAGTATCAGGTGTTGATGGATAGAAAGGCATTAATGATACGTGAAAAAGATTATGAGATTTCAGAATACAGAAAAGTTATAGATGACGATAGTGAAGAGATTAAGAATCTGAGACAAATAAATAGTGAAATTAAAGTAGATTTGGAAAAGAGCAGGGAAATACTGGAAGCAAACGAAGAAAGGCTGGAAAGTATTTCGAATTCAATATCATGGAAAATAACGAGGCCGATCAGAGCTATTACGGATTTGATCAGAGGAAAGCGGTGATAATATGCAAAAGGATAAAAATGATGAATATAAGTATCATAATATACAGCTAATGAAGAAAAATCAGGAACTGACGGAAGAGTTGATAAGGACAAGACAAGAGGTTGAAGCATTACAGAATCAGATTGACCTGCTAAGAAAACTGGTTGCTGCAAAGGATAGTCTGTTAATACGAAATTGATGGTGATTATTATTTATATTGAGAGGTATTCAAATTGAAAAAAGAAGAATGGAATAATTTGAAATCGTTAATAGATAATGCTAAGGTCATTTCATTTGATATGTTTGATACGCTGTTGTATCGTAAAGTTAATTCGCCTGAAACAATTTTTGATATTATAGGGAATTGTTATGGCATCAATGGGTTTCGAAAGCTTAGAATGGAAACGCAAGATCAGGCAAGTAAGATTGTCTATGAAAAATATGGCTATCCGCATGCTGATATGAATGATATATATAATGAAATGAAAAAGCATACGGAATTCAATGTAGATTGGGATGAGGTTAAGCAATTTGAGATAGAATTGGAAAGAGATGCATTGGTTGCTAATTGTGAGATGAAAACTGTATATGAATATGCAAAAGCACAAGGTAAACGCGTCATTGTAGTTAGTGATATGTATCTTCTTAAGGATACTTTAAAGATTTATCTTGATGATAATGGATATAGTGAATTAGATAATATATATTGTTCCGCTGATGAACATGTTGCTAAATTTAATAAATTATTATATGAAAGAGTAGTAGAAAATGAAGGAATAGAATATTCAGAACTATTACATATTGGTGATAATCAATATGCGGATGTGGATATACCTAAAGAATATGGAATTAATACTTATCTCTACAAAACTTCTGCAGATATTGACAAGATTGCTACATTGGATGATTCAGATATAGATAAGGGGCTTTATAAGATATTGTATGATGAAAACAAGGGGTTTTGGTATAATTTGGGTGTAGAGGTTGGTGGACCGTTATACCTTTCATTGTATGATTGGCTTATAAATAAGAAAGAGAATAAAAAGATATATTTTTTAGCAAGAGATGGTTATAATTTATATCATATTTTTAAGAAACATGGAATAAATAATGCATATTATCTTGAGGTATCCAGAAGATCGTTGCTGTTAGCAGGTATTACTGATATAGACGATGAAACATTGGAGTTACTTCCGCCATATACATTTGGGCAGACTGTAGGGGAAATATGGGATTATTTGTGCATTTCAAAAAAAGACATTTCATTTTTGGATAAAGTAGGATTTTCTGGTTTTGATTATGTTATTAAATCAATAGATGATATTATTGCCTTTAAGAAATTATATGAATATAACAGAGATGTTTTTCTTAATAGATGTGATATAGAACGCGAGAACGCTGTTGCATATTTCGAAAAGATGGAGTACTTTTCAGGTGATTGTATTTTCTTTGATTGCGGTTGGCAGGGGACTTCACAGGTATTAATGGAGCGTTTTAATAAAGCTGTTAATTATAATAAAAAGACTTTGTTCTATTATTATGGCATACGTAATACATCGAAAAGCCGTAAGCAATTACATGGTCTGAGATATGATACCTTTTTGTTTGACTTTTGGCGTAATTATGCTTTGCAAAGTTACGTTGATGAAGCTATAGTATTGTATGAAATGTTTTTCTCTTCACCGAATGAGTCTGTGTATTATTATGGTGAAGGTGGAAATGTTATATATGAAGAAGGCAAAGGAGATGAATATAAGAAAGAATTACTTGAGGGAATTATAGATTATCTTGATATGGGTATTCCATTCAAACATAAGTATAATATAGATACTCCGCCTGAATTGTCCGTAACACATTTACAAAGATTAATAAGAGAACCGAATGAGTCAGAGGCATTAATGGTAGGCAATATAGAAAATGTGGACGGATTTGCCAGAAAAATAGGAGAACATAAGTATATTGCTAAGATTTCTTATGAACAACTTGAGAAGAATCCTAATATAGAGATATATTGGTTAAATGGATTATTAAATCGTACTGATATAGAGGAAGAAATTAAGGTAAAGTGCGCACAACGGGAGGGGATAATATATCCTAAGACAGAAGAACCATTATATCACCTTGAAGGTGAAAATGCGTTACGTGAGTATCACAGATGGTTAAAGAATCAATCGCAAAATGATGAAATAATACAGGATTTATCATATAATCCTATGTTTTCTGTAGTGATTCCAGTATACAATACAGTTACAGAACAATTGAAAGAATGTATAGAATCCGTATTGTGTCAGACATATTCGAATTTCGAATTGATCCTAGTTGATGATCATTCTTCTTGGGATAATGTTGTACCTGTATTAAAAAGTTATGAAGATAATGAAAAAGTAAAAATTATATATAGAAACATGAATGGGCATATATCGGTTGCAACCAATGATGCAATTAATATATCCTGTGGGGAATATATTGTGTTTATGGATTGTGATGATACTATAGAACCGAATGCTTTATTTGAATTTGCAAAATTATTGAATGAACACCCTGAATATGATTTTATATATAGTGATGAAGATAAGATAACTGAGGATGGAAAAATCAGGCATATGCCATTCTTTAAACCGGATTGGTCACCTGATCTGTTCTTGTGCATGATGTATACTAACCACCTTGCAACATATAGAGCATCAGTTGTAAAGGAGATTGGTGGATTGCGCTCAGCGTTTAATGGCAGTCAGGATTATGACATGACCTTACGTTTTATGGAGAAATCCGATAATACAAAGGTTGGTCATATCTCAAAAATATTATATCATTGGAGAGAGCGGAAAGAATCGGTGGCATTTGCCATGGGTTCTAAAAACTATGCGGCATATGCTGCCAGGGATGCAAAGATGGATTATTTAAGAAGAAATAATATTGAGGGCAGAGTGGAGTATATTCCGGGCATGTCACAATACAGGGTTGTATATGATGTTATAGGTAACCCGTTGGTTAGTATTATCATACCATCAAAGGATCATCCTGATATATTAAGACAATGTGTTGATTCTATACTTAGGTGTACAAGCTATAATAATTATGAAATTATAGTTGTAGATAATGGAAGTAATGAATTTAATAAGGAGATAATTAGTAATTATCTTTTTGAGAAAAACGTTAAGTATTTATATAACACATTCGAATTCAATTTTTCAAAAATGTGTAATATCGGAAGGTACAATGCAGAAGGAGAATATCTGTTATTTTTAAATGATGATATAGAGATATTACAGGCTGATTGGCTTGAACGTATGATAGGACAGGCACAGAGAAAACATGTAGGAGCGGTAGGAGCTAAGTTGTTATATCCTAAAACAACGTTAATACAGCATGCCGGCGTTTCTAATATGGTTAAAGGACCATCTCATGATTTCCTCAAATGTGATGATAGCATACAACATTATTTTGGATTGAATTGGCTTGATAGTGATAGGATAGCCGTTACTGCTGCTTGTATGCTTTTATCTGTAGATAATTTTGATTTAGTTGGAGGATTTGAGGAAAGTCTTCCTGTGGCGTATAATGATGTAAGTTTATGTTTTGCTTTGTATGAAAAGGGCTTATATAATGTTGTTAGAAATGATGTCGTAGCATATCATCATGAATCTTTAAGCAGGGGATATGATCTGATAGATAAACAAAAAAAACTGAGAATGGAAAAAGAGCTAGGGCGACTGTATAATCGTTTTTATTTACTTTATAAGAGGGATCCTTTTTTAAATCCTAGTATATTTCATTTTTCTAATGAATTGCTACTATTACGTAATTTCGATAATGTTGTTATTGATAACAACACAAATATAACTAATGGGGAGGACGTTGTTATTGATTCGATAGGAATTACGGATTTTGTATATATAGTCGGCTGGTCAAGAATTACTCCGGAACTTGTATCGGAAGGATATAAAAGATATATAATATTTGCTGACCCATACGGACATCAATATCTCGCTGAGACGATGTCAATGAAACGAGAAGATGTTGTGGAAGTGTTCGGTGGTGATGAAAGTTATCTGTATTCAGGATTTGAGTGTAAAATAGCAATCGACGCTCTGGCACTTAATAGTGTACCATATAAAATTGGATTGTGTACAGTATATGGCAATGACCGGCATTATGTGACGTGGTGTACACAGATTGATATTCAAAGCATAAAGCCATCAACGGTACTTTCCGAGGGGCATAAGCTATATGATGAATTAAATGATGAGTTGGAGTTAAAGTATAATGTTTGCTGGAATCTTGATGAATGCAGTCAGCAGAATGATATGTACGTTATTAGGGGATATGCTTTTCTTGATAAACCGGATAATTATAATTATAAGAGAACTTTGTTGTTAAAAGGAAGTAAACACACCTATGAGTATCAAGTTTATGATGATTGCAGACCGGATGTTGCTTTGGCATATGCTGATAAGAATTTTATTGTGGAAACAGGATTTATCAGTAGAATATTGAGAGAAGAAATTGATGCAGATACATATGAATTGATATTAAAATTTATAAATAGGTATGATGTATCAAATGTTCAATATGTTGATATGAATGAAATAATACAAGTATGTTAACAACAATTAATAAAATTAATATTCACATAATTCATAAGAATAAAAGAAGAAATGGCAATTGATAAGCGGGGGGCTATTATGGAAAAAAAACCAAAGATACGAATTTTAACAACGATTAGTTATGCCTTATATTTTATTATAGGTTTTGTTATCTCGAATATTGTTTTTTTTGAAAGATGGTTATTCAAGGTATGGGATAGATTGACACTTGATGAACTTATATATCATGCAAAAGCGTCGCTAGACGGAACCAATCCTGATGTAATAAAAGATTACATTATATCTAGTTTAATACCTGCATCTTTAATATGGGTCATTTTTTTCGGTGTAATACTTCTTTGTAGAAAGAAGAATAATATTATGAAAAAGATATTATTAACAAGCAGTGCTCTTACTTTAATAATATTAATGGTGGTTGCAGGTTATGAAGCTGAGAAAAATATTGGACTTATATCATATTGCGGCCAGGTTGTATTTAGCGTTGACTCTGATTTTATTGAAGCTAATTATGTAAATCCGATTGATGTTGAACTCGAATTTCCTGAAAAAAAAAGAAACTTAATATATATTTATCTTGAGTCGATGGAAACAACGTATGCAGATAAAGAAAGTGGTGGAGCCTTTGAAGATAATACAATTAAGGAGTTGACGGAAATAGCCATGGATAATGAAGATTTTTCAGGGGATAGTAGTGCATTGAATGGTGGAATATGTTTACGTGGAACAACATGGACCATGGGCGGAATGTTTGGACAAACATCTGGGGTACCTTTGAAAATATCATTGAACGGAAATCAAATGCAATATCAGGATTCATTTTTCCCGGATATGATAACTTTGGGTGATATCTTAGAGGACGAGGGGTATAATCAAGAGTTGTTGATTGGTTCAAGAGCTGCTTTTGGGGGAAGAGAATTATATTTTAAAGAACATGGTAATTATATTATTCATGATTATGATTATGCAATATCTAATGGTTTAATTCCGAATGATTATTTTGAATTCTGGGGATTTGAGGATGAGAAATTATTTGAATTTGCTAAGAATGATCTTATGCATTTAGCGTCAGAAGAAGCCCCGTTTAATATCACTATCCTTACCGTAGATACACATTTTGAGGATGGATATGTATGTGATTTATGTGATGTTGAGTTTGGTGAAAATCAATATGCTAATGTAATGGCATGTTCAAGCAGACAGGTTAATGGATTCATAGAATGGATTAAGCAACAGGATTTTTATAAAGACACAACAGTCGTTCTTTGCGGGGATCATATAACAATGGATTCAGATTTCTGTGTGGGCGTAGATGAGGATTATCAAAGAAGAACATATACTGCAATAATTAATGGAGATGCATCCCTTTCAGATAAGGATAGTATAAGGGAATATTCCACTTTAGATATGTTCCCGACAACCCTGGCTGCTATAGGTGTTAATATTGATGGAAACAGATTAGGTCTTGGGACTAATCTGTATTCTGATGAGCAGACAATAATTGAAAAGTATGGTTTAAAGTTATGTAATAAAGAATTAGACAGACCGTCATCTTTTTTGGAGGGGTATGCCAAATTAGAAATAACAGATGATATAATGAAACGAATCTCTGATGCATGTGAAGTTACTATTGGAGAATCGGATGCACACAAGCTTGTGTGCTATGTTGATAGAGGGACAGTTGATCAGGTTGTTAATTTCAGTTTGGTTAAGAATGTAAAATTAGAGATTAAAGATATTGATACAAATAAAGAATATAAATATGATATGGAAATATATCCTGCAGAGGATGACCCGGATGGTTTTATCTGTAAAATTGAAACAGATATACCATTTTCTAAAAAACTAAATCTATCAGCGAAAGTGTATTTGTCTATTGATAATTATGAGAATTATTTGATTTGTGAGCAGGCTGGAGATGAATTGAAGCCAATTGAAGAAAAGCATTGAAAGAATACATATTATGGTGCTAATAACTTAGAGAGTAAAGGTAATGAAATGGTATTAGATAGAAGGATATTAAAGTATAATTATATAATATTATATATAACAATAGTAACACTATTAAGCTGCATATGCTAAAGACACTTCAACCTATTATATGACAACAGGTGAAATTAAGAAGATTCCGTTTTCTTTTCATGATGGAAATTATAAATATAGTTCAACTAATACGAAGGTGTTGGAGTTTACTGATCGTGGTGAGATGAAGGCGCTGAAAAGCGGTAATACTACTATTGTATTAACACATACCGGTGCTAATAACAAAAAAGAAAAGAAAAAATACAAAGTTAAAGTACATGACAAAGTTAAGAAGCTTAAGTGGAAGAAAAAGACTGATAGAATTAATATTGGAGAGAAATATACGTATAGTATAAGTTACAAGGCTGCTTCTAAAAAGAATATAGAATTCAAATGGTCATCAAGTAATCCTAAGGTTGCGGAGGTGGATCAGGAGGGGAATGTTAAGGCTGTCAGTGCCGGAATAACTAAGATAAAATGTAAGATGGTAGGCGATAAGAAGACATCTTTATCGACTAAGTTGCAAGTTGTAAGTGTTCCGGTGAGCATGATTAATGTGAAGCAGAATCAGTTTGTGATGAAATTAAACACATATTACTATATTAATCAGATGATAACAGTATCCCCAGATAATGCAACTAACAAGATGTTGAATATATCTTCGCAGGATGAAAGTGTTATTAAGGTTGAATATGGTTTATTGCATGCTGTTGGGACAGGGAATACCATTGTTACGATTGAAGCGACGGATGGCTCCGGGTGTAAGCAGGTTATTGACGTTACCGTGGATGATTGGATTGGTCGGGAAGATACACATTTTATAGCACATAGAGGACTTAGTGCTGAGGCTCCGGAGAATACTGTTAAGGCATTTGAATTGGCTGGCGAAAAGGGTTTTTATGCAGTGGAGACGGATGTATGGCTTAGTAAGGATGGACAGTTTGTAATAAGCCATGATGGTGATTTAAAGCGTATGTGTGGTGTTGATAAGAATATTGGTGACTTAACTTATAGCGAGCTTAAAGCTATTTCAATCAAATCAGGCTGCAATTATGATAAATATAAGAATGATAGTAAAGCTACAACTATTCCAACACTTAAGGAATATCTTATGATTTGCCAAAAATACAATATGATTCCGATGATTGAGGTGAAATTTACCGAAGGTAACGCTTTACTGAATCAGGATAATGCGTTATACAGATTATATGAAGAGGTTACTAGTATTATGGGCTCGGATAAAGTATATGTAATATCATTCCATCAGAGTATTATAAAGGACATGAATGAAATCAGGAAAATAAAGAGGGGAGATAATATAAAGTTATGTCTTTTGGCGGGTGAGTGTAACGATATTAAAGCTATAGGTATGTATCAGTATTGTTTAGATAATAATATCGGATTTTCAATTATGGAAACCAGTAGTGAAGAATTGATAAAAAAGATGCTGGCTGATGGTGCAGAAGTTGGTCTGTGGACAGTTGATGTACCGGACAATGCTAAGAAGTATATAGGTTGGGGTGTGAAATTTATTGTTACTGATAAAGTGTTGTGGAAAGAATAAGAATCGTAATGGTAATTAATTGTAAAAAAGATGTTATATTTAAAATTATATCTTTTGTAACAAGGGAGTAAATGATTAATGTTAAAATTAAGATATTATTTTTGGAAATATAAATTAAAAATAATTAATATTACAGGATTAGTATGTATATTATTTATTCTCATAGGTTATTCATATTATACGTACAGTAATTATCTTGTAATGTTTAAGAAAAGTACAGATGATAAGTTCATTATCAATTTATTCGTTGGCTTGTGCATAATGATGTTGGTATTACTAATAATATTATGGATTGGGATTAATAGAAGTAGGCATATATCAATTGAAAAATCATTTTTATTATCCATGTCTTTTCTTGGAATGGCATATTTAATAGCGCTTCCGGCATTTTCAGCTCCTGATGAGATAACGCATTATGCTACATCATATAGAATATCTAATCAGATAATGGGGGTGGAGGATAAGGATGAACTATATGCCGTGTGCAGAATGTCAGATAGTGCATCTGAGATAACACATATTACTACATTAGATACATACAGGTATTTTTATAATACAGTTTTTGACGGCGCAAAAAAGTCACAGGAAGTAGGCTTTGCATATGGAGAAGTAATGAAAAAATCCAGTTTGATTTCTCATCTTCCACAGGCAATTGGAATATCGCTTGCAAGATTGTTTAATATGAGTTACGCAGGATTGTTATATATGGGGCAGTTGTGCACATTGATAACATATATTATATTGACATATTTTGCAATAGAAATCATACCTTTTGGTAAAAAGGTTATATATGCAATCTCAGGGTTACCTATGGTGTTGCATGAGGCTACATCCTTTTCATATGATGCAATTATATATGGATTATCTTTTTTGTTAATTGCCTGTCTTATGAAGTTGATATATGAGGTCAAAGAAATTAAACCAAAGCATTGTGTTGTTGTGTTTGTAATATCAATGGTATTAGCTCCTTGTAAGATGATATATAGCTTTATCACACTCTTGATAATACTTGTTTCGGACAAGAAATTTTCAAACAAGCTTTTTGCACATGTTTATAAGATAGCACTTCCATTGATTTCAATTGCATATGCTGTTATATTTAATATGGGAGAGGTTGCCAATACGTCTTCAGGGAAGCATATAGTGGAATGGGCAGGTGAAGAGGGATATACTGTTTCCTATGTGCTTAATCATATTGGTGCTACAATCAAGTTGTATGTTGCTACATTTCATGATCAGATGGGATTTTATTTAGATAGTATGCTCGGAGGATCGCTTGGCTGGTTTAGTGTTGATATACCTGTAGAATTAACTATGTGTTCTCTTGTATTATTGGTAATATCATTAAGGGAGAACAGAACTTATAGAATAAAGAGTGGACAATCCCTAATGTATATATTTGTGTTTGTATTAGTATCGATATTAGCTTGTACAACAATGTTGTTGGCATGGACTCCGCTTTCTTATCCTTATATAGCAGGAGTACAGGGAAGATATTTTCTGCCGGTATTACCGTTATTTTTAATTCCTTTTGTTGATGCAACTAAGAAACAGGAAGATAAGGCGGAAAAAGTATTGGTTATAGGCAATTGTATAGTTAATTATCTTGTCATACTACGAATAATTGAGATTAATATAATGCAATAATGTATTATTAATTAATAATAATTGGATTATAAGGGAGAAATACAAGTGAAGAAACTGGTTATAATTCCTGCATACAATGAGCAGGCAAGCATTGAAAGAACGGTACAGGATATTAAGGAGAATGCACCTGGTTTTGATTATATAGTGATTAATGATTGTTCTACTGACAACACTTTGCAGATATGTGAGCAGAATGGTATCAGGGTGCTTAAACTCCCTGTCAATCTTGGAATAGGCGGTGCTGTTCAGTCGGGCTATCTATATGCATATAGGAATGGTTATGATGTTGCTGTTCAGTTTGACGGCGACGGGCAGCACAGTGCAAAGTATCTTGAAGATATGGCTGATATGCTAGTTGAGAACAAGGCTGACATGGTGATTGGATCAAGGTTCATCACCAATGAGGGATTCCAGTCGTCATTTATGAGAAGGATGGGTATCAAGCATTTTAATCTGCTTATAAAGATGCTTACCGGAGAGAATATTACGGATCCGACTTCGGGAATGAGAATGGTTAATCGTGATTTGATAAAATTGTTTTCAGAGGATTATCCTAAGGATTATCCAGAGCCGGAGAGTGTCGTTCAGATAATAGCAATGGGAAAGAAGGTTATGGAGACTCCCGTAATAATGAATGAACGTACTGAGGGTGTATCTTCAATATCTCCGGGAAAATCAATCTATTATATGATAAAGGTTACGATTGCAATGATAATTGCACGTATCAGAAAGTAGGTGATGACAGATGGCTATTCGTTTGCAGATTATAATTGGAATATTGCTGGTATTCGCTATAGCAGTTATAATTAATATGATAAGAAAGAAGAAGTTTGATCTCCGATATGCACTTAGTTGGCTGTTCATGCTGGTTATTGCTTTAGTGTTAGATATTTTTCCCAATATTGTGTTTGAGTTTGCACGTCTTATCGGAATTGATATACCATCTAATATGGTATTCTTAGTTGGCTTGATATTTTCTATAATATTAATATTTTCAACAGCGGTGTCTGTTAGCAAAATGTCAGATAAGATAAAACGACTTACACAGGAACTGGCTTTGCTGCAAAAGGAGCTTGACGAACTGAAGGCCTCTGAAGACAGATAATAATTTGATAAATTAAATACAAGACTCGTAATAACAGATTGGAAGCGTTGAATAATATGAGAGATTGGATTATTGGAAAGAAGCAGCCTGATGACAGGCAGCTTTTTCTGTGGAATATGATAGGAAGCGGTATATACGCTTTATCGTCAATGGTGCTGACATACCTTACCATACGTGTAGTGGGTGCTGATGATGGTGGTATATATGCAATTGGGTTGACGTTAGCGCAGATGTTCATATATATTGCTTACTATGAGATGCGTAATTTTGAAGTTACAGACGCAAATGATTTATATACATTTACTGATTATCATGTTGTTAAGATAATTAATTGTATATTGATGATGATAGTAGCTATTGGATACATATTGGTAAAACAATATGATTTTCATAAGTCTTTAATCATAACACTTGTGTGTCTTTACAGAATGCTTGACGGATACGCCGATGTATATGAGGCACAATTCCACAAGGATGGAAGGCTTGATCTGGCAGGAAAGTCTATGGCTTACCGTACGATTGTTTCGGTTGGTGTGTATTTCGTGGTTCTTATCATGTCACATGATCTTGTCTATGCGTTGTGTGGAGCTGTGATAAGTGGAATATTAAGCTTGATCATATGCGATATATGGGTTTATCAGGCATTTGACAGGATTACATTTAAAGCTGACAGACAAGCGATGTTAGGAATATGGAAGGATTGTTTTCCGTTATTTATTGGTATGTTTCTCTGGACATATCTGCTAAGTGCTTCAAGGATAGCAGTTGATGATGTGATGACAAGTGAGTACCAATCATATTATCAGGTGTTGTTTATGCCGGTAAGTGTGATTAATCTGTTCGCTGGTTTTCTTATACGTCCGAGTCTTATACCTCTAACTGATAATTTGAAAAATCATGAGTATGGGCAGTTTTGGAGGACTATTGGTAAGATATTACTTGAGTTGACAGGAATTACAGTTGTTTGTATGTTGGGTGCTTATCTTATAGGGATACCGGTGTTGTCAGTCATTGTGGGTTGTGACCTTTCAGAATATCGTAATCTTCTGACATTTCTTATATTTGCAGGAGGCTTTAATGCGGCGGCATATACACTGTATTATGTGCTTACTATATACAGGGACAGAATAAGTATAATTATAGGTTTTTGCATCTCGGCAATATTAGCATTTTTCATATCGGAGCCGCTAACACGTGCATATGAATTATATGGCGCAGCAAGGAGTTATTTTATATCAGTTCTTGTACTGACGGTTATCTTTGTAGTGTGTATTATTGTTAATAATCATAAAAAAGTTCTTGAGTGATCATCTGCGCCGGGGAGAAGAATGTATGGCATTACCTTGTTGCCGGAATTGTCAGGAAGAAGTTAATAAGAGTTGGAGGAAAGGATTATGAATGAACAACATACTTTTGTGGTCTGTGCGTATAAGGAGAGTCCCTATCTTTCTGAGTGCATAGAGTCGCTTAAGGCACAGAAGGTTAAGAGTATAATAAAGATTGTTACATCTACACCGAATGACTATATAGAGGAGATAGCGGGGAAATATGATGTACCCTGTATTGTTAACACAGGCAAGACTGGTATATCAGAGGATTGGAACTTTGCGTACAGTCAGGCAGATACTCCATATATGACTATAGCTCATCAGGATGACGTATATCTTCCTGATTATACTGCTGAATTTCTGAAATATGCAGAGAAAGAAAAGACGCCGCTTATATTCTTTACTGATTATGGTGAACTGCGGGATGGGAAGGTAGTTAAAAACAATGAGTTGCTCAAAGTTAAACGAATGATGTTAATACCGTTAGAGAACAAGATGTTCTGGAAAAATAAATGGATCAGGAGAAGGGTTCTTTCGATGGGTTCGCCTATATGTTGTCCATCTGTTGGATATTGTAAGGACAATCTTCCTGAGAGGATATTCAAGCAACATTTCAGAAGTTGTGAGGACTGGGAAGCGTGGGAGAAGTTATCGAGATATAAGGGAAGTTTTATATATTGTAAAAAGATTCTTGTGTACCATAGAATTCATGAGGACTCGGAAACTACTGCGATTATACAGGATAATGGCAGAAGTGCTGAAGAATATGAGATGTATAGGAAGTTTTGGCCGGCACTTATTGCGAAGTTGTTAGTGAAGGTGTATGCGAGGGGACAGAAGTCAAATGGAATATAGGTAATATTTTATTTATAAGTTGAAGGGGTGGTAGTATACAAGGATGTTAATGATATCTATAATATTATTAGTGGTATTTTATTTGACGGGAGTTGGTTTTAACAAGCTTAATTGTTTTAAATTGCCTACAGCTGTATTTGGATTTATTATCATTTGCGGTTTGTTTCAAATATATGTAACTCCTTTTCTTTGGTTCAAAACAGATTATATATATGTTTATTGTATAACAATTAGCTTTTTGTTGATATGTTGTGGGTTAGGATTGTATAAGATGTTAACAATCCCAAGATTAAATATAAATAATAAGGAAGTGAAAAAAGGAAAAGTTTTTTATTTTTCACTTATACTCATAATAGGTCAGATTATTGCAGTGTTTATTTTACAACATTCTGATGCTGATGATAGTTTTTATATATCAGAAATCAGCACTATTTTGAGCACTGATAAACTACCTTGTTTTGACCCATCTACAGGTAATTCATTATTTTTGTTTCAAGGACAGTATGAATTAGTAGGCTATGAAGTGCTGTTGAGTGTATTTTGTAAATTATTTAAAATAAATGCAGCATCATTTTGTCATACAGTTCTTCCTGTATGTTTTATTGGTTTACATTATATATTGATGTGGGCTATATGTGGAGTTATAAGTGAAAAAAGAAAAGAAGAAGCTTTTTTGTTTGTTGTATTAATCAACTTATTCAGTGGATATTCTGTATATTCAAGAGGGGCGTTTTTATTATTTCGTATTTGGCAGGGAAAAGCTGTCATGGTGAATATTATAATTCCGGTTATGATTATTGTATTTAATGAATGTATGAACCGGAGTGAATATACAATTAAGGATATTATTTTCTTGGTCGTATATGTGTATAGTGCTTTTTGTACAACGGCAGTAGGGATATATATTGTACCATTATGTTATGCCATATACACATGTATATATTTGATTAGTGAAAGAAAATGGGTTAATACTATTAAATTATGTATTCCTATGATGATGGCGTTACCATATGTGGGGTTAAAGTATTATCTACTTCATGCGGAAAATGAGATTGACAGACTAACAACTCAGTTTGGAAACATTAATTATTTAGATGTTATGAAATCGGTTAATGGAAGTGGATTTTTGTGGATAGGTTACATAGTTTCAATAATAGTGATATTATTATTATCTGATAATGATAATAAAAAAAAGCTTTTTGTGTTATATCCATTAGTGTGTTTTGTAACATTTCTTAATCCGTTTTTATGTAATTTTATAGCACACAATATTACAGGCACACCTGTATATTGGAGATTGTTTTGGTGTATTCAAATGACATACACTTTTGTCTGCGCTTTTGTTAGTGTTGCTGAAAGATGGAAGATTATAATTGCTTATGTTTTCATGATTATATGCTTAATTTTATGTGGGAAACCTATTATTACAAGTACTAATTTTACAAGGGCATATAATTCTGAAAAAATATCAGAAACTTCTAAAAATATAGCAGATGTAATTATTGCGGAGTCAGGCGATAACCAAAGATTAATGGTACCTGAAGAATATTCATATGAAATACGACAATACACTGGTGAGATAGAACTTGTTTGGTCAAGATATATGGTGGATAATTATAAGATGATAAACAAGACCAATATCTATGAAAAGTTATATAATTTTTATCAGGAAATATATGCTGAAAAAAATAACTCTGATTTTGAGAAATATTTAAATGATAATGTTAAAGAATTTGATATTGATTATATTGCATTTTATAGTGATACTATAATTGATACTCAATTACCTATAGTATATAAAGATGAAAAGTTAACGGTCTATTATGTGGGAGATTATAAATGGTAGCAGTACTACTATCCTCCTATAATGGGGAGGAGTATATCAGAGAGCAGATTGAAAGTATCTATAAGCAGACATATAAGGATTTTCAGTTGTATGTAAGGGATGATGGCTCTGAGGAGACATTTAGGAAGGTGCTTCGTGAACTCAGGGAGCAGTATGGA
>CAJOLO010000028.1 GCA_905235345.1 uncultured Lachnospiraceae bacterium | reverse complement strand
TTTAGAAGAAACATTGGCTAAGCCGTTGTTAGAGAAATATTCATATCCGTGGGAGGTGCTTCCGCATATCGGAGAGTTTATATTAGAACTTATTAATGATCTTCCTAAGGATATATATGAGGAGAGAGGTGAGAATGTATGGATCGCAAAGTCAGCAAAGATTTATCCCGGTAATTATATTGCCGGTCCATGCATTATAGGTGAGAGAACAGAGGTAAGACCCGGAGCTTTTATACGTGGTAATGCACTGGTTGGTGATGACTGTGTAGTAGGTAATTCAACTGAACTAAAGAATGTAATTTTATTCAATCATGTGCAGGTTCCACATTACAATTATGTGGGAGATTCAGTATTGGGATTTTATTCACATATGGGGGCCGGTTCGATTACATCCAATGTTAAGGCTGATAAGACCTTGGTACATGTAAAAGGTGATGAGGTGGATATAGATACAGGTCTTAAGAAATTCGGTGCAATGCTGGGAGATCATGTTGAGGTGGGGTGCAATGTATTAAATCCCGGGTCTGTTATATGTAAAGATTCAAATGTATATCCTGTGAGTATGGTAAGAGGGATTGTTCCTCCGCATTCAATTTATAAAGATAAGGGGAATATTGTTTTGAAAAAGCAGGGTAATATCTGATAAATGTAAAATTAATGATGACCTGGAATAGTCTATGGTAATATAGCTTTTGAGAAAAAGGTCTTGTATTATGTTATCACATGATACAAGACCTTTTTAATTAAATGATATTGCTTGTTGGTTTTACGGTTGGCAGATTAATATTATGACTGTTTTATGGATTTTTCTTTGCCTGCTCCAAAGCATTTTTGATAGCCTGATTTAATATAATATATGTATATTGGTTTTCTTTTGAGTAGGATATTTCATCCACATTGTCTACCACTGAGATCTGATTGTTGATCTCATTCAGAGCGGGTTCAAGAAGCGGATACATAGTGGTTACGGTTTCATTCAGATTTTCTATTGTGACTCCGCTGATGGTATCCTTATCAACGGCAACGGATACATTTAAGGTATTTTCACCAAGCGTAATTGTGGAAGAATATACTCCCGGAATGTATTTGCCGGTCGTCTCGGTTTTTATCTTCTTCTCACTGCCAAACATATTAACCAGCAGAATTATAAGGCATATACCAAGCAATAGAAATATGGCAGTATATATGATTTCTTTGCCTTTGATTACAACTATTTTTGTCTGTGTACCCATTTCGATTCCTCCCGATAATTGTTACTATAAAGATATGATGATTTAATGATATTTAGAACAAAATAAAATAAATATTTTAATTTGCCATATTTTTGTCAGTGGATATGTTATACTGTTGTTATTGATTATTGATATTGTTTGGTGAACAGTTACATTGATAAGAAGAAAGGACATTGATTATGGCAGTTCAATTTATTGTCGGATCTGCAGGAACCGGAAAGACGAGATATATATACGATAAGATGATAAGTGAATCTATGAAAGAGAATCATCCTCCGATAATTTTTATTTTGCCGGAGCAGTCCAATATGGGTGCTGAGAAGGATATGATTACATTGCATCCTCATGGCGGAACTATGGATATTTCTATACTAAGTTTCACCCGTCTTGCTTTTCAGGTATTTGACAAGGATAATATTTATACGGCAGATATATTGGATGATTATGGGAAAAGCATGATTATAATGAAAGTTCTTCGGGAACATGCTGATGAGCTTTTGTATTATGGTAATATGGTTGGAAGACAGGGCTTTGTTGATGAGGTTAAGTCAATACTTTCGGAATTTTATCAGTACCGGATTACGGTAGACAGGCTGGAAGAGATTATTTCGAATATGAACGAGGATAACAGTCTTTTCCATAAGTTATCTGATATCAGGATTATTATGAAGAATTTTGAGAAGGAAATGGGAAATACATATATGGTTTCCGAACAGATGCTTTCTCTGCTTGCGGAACATATAGGAGAATCAGAGATGCTTGCAGATGCACAGGTGTATTTTGATGGATTTACGGGATTTACGCCAATACAGTATGAGGTTATTAGTAAGATGATGACATGCTGCGGTGATCTGTATTTTACCGTGACGATGGATGAACATATTATGGGAGATAACTCTTATAATGAACCGGGACTTTTTAGTATGGGAAAGGACACCATAGCACGGATAACAGGAATTGCTGAAGATATGGGTGTATGTGTGAAGCCGCATGTTAAGTGTGCAGAACAATATCGCTTTGCAGATAATGGAATGTTATCCCATGTTGAAAAGAATATTTTCAGATTTCCGGTTAAGGAATATGATGGTGATTATGATATGTGCAATGATGATGTTAAGGTTGTCAGCTGCGGTAATATCGAGGATGAGCTTCTTTATATCGGACGTGAGATACAACACATGGTTAGGGATGATGGATATAGATACAGAGATATAGCGGTTATAACAGGAGATTTGGAAGATAATTTTGAACAGTGGAAGAGAATTATGGAACAGCTTGAAATTCCATATTTTTCAGATGTAAATGAACCGCTTGTCCATAATCAGATAGTTGAATTTGTAAGCTTGTTTTTCGGACTTTTTGAGAGTGATTTTTCTTATGACAGTGTATTCTCATTTTTAAAGACCGGATTTATGAGAATAGGGATGAAGAGGATATATGAGCTTGAGAATTATGCCTTGAAATACGGTGTGCGGGGCTATTCATGGTGGAACAATTCTTTCAAGGGAAGCTATAAGGGACTTTCCAATATCAATAAGACACGTCAGGAGTTTATGGAAGCAATCAATGAGGTTTATCTGATAATGTCTAAGCCTGAAGGTAAGACGGTCGAATATATTGAAGCATTGTATAAATTTATCAAGAGATTTGAGTTTGAGAAGACACTTCGGGAATGGTCTTTAAGGCTCGAAGAACTCGGAAATGTCAGACAGGCAAAGGTATATGATAAGGCTTATGAAAAACTTATTATGGTACTGGATAAGACTGTTGATATCATGGGTGACGAAACAGTTTCAAGGAAGACGTTATCGGATATGCTTTTAATAGGACTTTCCGATATGAAGCTTGGAATATTGCCGAATACATTAGATCAGGTGTTGATAGGTGATATGGAAAGGACAAGACTTCATCATGTTAAGATACTTTTTATTGCGGGTGCCAATGAGGGAATTCTGCCGGGAGCAGCTTTAAACGGAGGTATAATAACGGAAAGTGACAGGAATAAACTTAAGGCGTTGGATGTGGAGCTTTCCCCCAATAATATGGAAACATATTATATTCAGCAGTTTTATCTTTATATGCAGATGACACAGGCGTCAGACAGATTAATAATTTCGTATAGAAGAAGTGACAACAGAGGCAACGTACTGAACAGATCGTTCTTTGTGAAATATATTATGCAGATGTTTTCCGATAAAGAAACCTTTGACGGAAATCTATTGGCTTCAGAAAGCTTGCCGAAGACAGAACAGGATATGTTTTATGAACTATCTAATAGTATGTCTGAGGATAAGTTAGAGGATTCGTCATTATATCTGTTGATATCCGAAGTTAATAAAGATGGTCTTGATAATTTAACCGGAGGTTATCTTTATATGAATCAGCCTGGAAAGATTAATGAGGCGATTGCACGCAAATTATATGGCAATAGTATGGTACATACAGTATCAAAACTGGAATCATATGCCGGTTGTCAGTTCAAGTTCTTTCTTCAATATGGTCTTATGCTTAATAAACCTGAGGAGTACAAGGTTGAAAGCAGTAACATAGGATCAATTCTTCATAAGGTCATGGAAGAATTTTTTAAGTTCATGAAAAATGAGGGAGTTGAATTTAATAAAGAGGATTTGGAAAAAGCCGGAATGACGGAAGATTTTATTAATGAAAAGGTCAAAGAAATTACAATTCTGGCAGCAAATGGTTTTAATGATACAATCTTTGAATCGAGTTACAGATATAAGAATCAATTGGACGTAATTATAAGAATAGCACAAAGAAGTGTTAATAATTTGATGAGACATCTTGAAGAAGGAAAGTTAAAACCGGAATATTTCGAAAAGTATTTTTCTCCGGAAGATAATCTTCAATATACTCATATGCAGTTGGAAGATGATATTGTTATGGATATGAGAGGAGTAATAGACAGAGTAGATATCAAAGAGACGGAAGATTCGGTATATGTTAAGGTTATTGATTATAAATCTGGTAATAAGGATATTGATTTTTCGGAGGTCGCAGAAGGCAGACAGCTTCAGCTTGCTGTGTATATGAGTGTTGTTGTTGAACTTTTGCAAAAGAGATATCCTGATAAAAAAATAATTCCTGCAGGCATGTATTATTATCAGATGGCGGATAAGATCGTTTCGGGTAATGATGATGATGAGATAGAGGAAAACAGAATTAAAGAAAGCCGGATGTCGGGACTTGTTAATAAAGATGATAAATGTCTGGAATATATGGATAACAGTTCGGGAAGAGTGACTCCTGTCAACTATACCAAATCAGGACTTTCGGCTACTAATCCACATCTTGTTACCGGAAAGGAATTGCTTGCATTGTCAGATTATACAAGGAATAAGATGATTGAACTCGGTAATGAAATTATCCATGGTCAAATTAATATGACTCCGCAAAAAGGTGTTGCTTCCACATGCGATTTCTGTGATTACAGAAGTGTATGTCGTTTCGAAGCCGGACTTGGGGGTAATAATTATTCGACAGGAAACAGGTATGGTAAGAATGAGGCAAGAGATATTGTTGTGGGAAGTACCGCTTCGAAATCTGAATCTGATAAGAACGAACATTTAAACACGGATGCGAATGATGAATCTGTCAGCGGGAATTAAGCCATTGGATTATCTAATATAAACGATAACAGAAAGGTGAGATATATGAATTGGACGAAGGATCAGAGAAAAGTAATTGATACACATAATTGTAATCTTCTTGTTTCTGCCGCGGCAGGTTCGGGAAAGACGGCAGTGTTGGTTGAACGTATTATTCAGATGGTATTTGATAAGGATAATCCGGTTGATATAGACAGTCTTTTGGTGGTGACATTTACAAAGGCTGCGGCAGCTCAGATGAAGGATAAGATCAGCTCGGCAATTGAAAAAAAGATTGATGAAGAACCGTCTGATACATATTATTTAAGACAACTTAATCTGCTTAGAGAAGCTGATATTTTGACCATAGACAGTTTTTGCTATAAGGTAGTGAAGGAGTATTTTCATGTCATATCAATTGATCCTAAAGTGCAGGTTGCCGAAGAAGCGGAACTTGCGGTTATTAAGCAGGAGATACTTGATGAAGTTATAGAGGATTTTTATAAGAATAACGATGCGTTTATTATGTTTTCCAATGCATTTTCCTCGGATAAGAATGACGCTAATATTGAAGACTGTATTATTAAATTATATGAGCTTTCCGAAAGCTATCCTTTTCCGGGAGAGTGGCTTAATAATGCGAAGAGTAATCTGCATGTTGAAGACGATGAGATGCTTTCAAGTATGCATTTTATGAAAAAGTATATAGAAGAGGTTCACATATGTGCAGCTGAGATTAAGGAAGTGGTTTTGGAATATCTGGAAATTTCGCAAAATGAGAATGGCCCCAAACATTATAAAGAAGCACTTCTCGCTGATATTCAGATGCTTGATGATATTATCTCTGCTAATACTTATGGAATATTTCATGACATTTCAATATGCAAGTTTGCTACCTTAAAAAGAGCAAAAAAAAGTGATGTATATGATGTTGACATTGCAGAAAAGATAAAGAGTGGCAGAGAAATTTACAAAAAGAAGATCAAAGCGTTATTAAAAATATTTGATACTCCGTTTGATAAGGTACTTGAACAATACAGACTTTCCGAGAAAATGCTTTCGGCGTATGTTGATGCGGTTATCGAATTCTCAGAGCGATACATGGAAAAGAAGGTGTCTTTGGGACTGGTTGATTTTAGTGATGTTGAGCATTTTGCATTACAGATTCTTTGTGATGGAACGGATGATGACGGTAATCCGATTCCAAGCCGAATAGGGAAAGAACTTTCAGAAAAGTATAATGAGATTTTGATTGATGAGTATCAGGATAGTAATTTCCTTCAGGAGAATATATTAAGATGCGTATCTAAAGTGCCATATGGTAATAATAATATTTTTATGGTCGGTGATGTTAAACAAAGTATATATGGTTTCAGAATGGCAAGACCTGAGCTTTTTACCGATAAATATAACACCTATGAACCTGTAAGAGATAGCAGTGTTGTGACTGATGAGAATGTAGGTGATAATAGTCAGGATGATGTCCGGGACAATGATAATGGTGATGATAACAGAAATGATATCCGCCACGAAACTCATGGCATAAGAAGTGAAGTGGTAAGTAAAGATATGGGTACGTCAAAAGAATTAAAGATAATGCTCCATAATAATTTCAGAAGTCGTGAGAATATATTGGACTATATTAATTATATTTTTTACCGGGTAATGACAGAATCTGTCGGAGGTATTGCTTATACGGATGATGAGGCACTAAATGCCGGCAGAGTATATATTGAGAATGAACAGGATTCGGTTGAGCTGCTGATAGGTGAAAGTAAGGATTTTGATTTTGTAAATGATGATGATACTGATAACACCGATGATAATGCTAATACAGTTAACACCGATCACATTGGATACGGAAATATTGATGTGAATAAGACTTCTGAAGATGATGGTGAAACAGATTCTGATGTTTCAGGGATGGAGTTGGAGGCAGGAATTGTAGCAGACAGAATAGAAGAACTTATGGGGCGTAACGGAGAAAAACCGCAGCTGGTGGTCGATGAAGTTACCGGTGAATTGAGACCGGTTGAGTATAGGGATATTGTCATTCTGTTTCGCTCACCCAAGAGATATCAGCCGGTATTTTCAGAGATACTTATGAAGAGGAATATACCGGTGAAACTTCAAAATGAAAACGGATATTTCGACATGGTGGAAATACGCAGTTTGATAACCTTACTTAAGATGATCGATAATCCTTTTAATGATGTGGAATGTGCTGCTTTGTTAAGAGGATATTTTGGCAAGCTTGACAGTAATGAACTTGCTGTTGTTATGCTTATGAAACGTTACGCGGGTGAGCATGATTATAAACATATCAATACAGAATATCTTTTTTCTTTTATCGAATCCGTGGGGAAAAATGAAGAAGAATTTCGTGATATTTTTCATGCTGTAATGGATGATAAATACATAGGAGATATTGAAGATAAAGCGGAGATTGATAAAGAATTAAATGATAAAGGATATTACAGTGAAGAAGAACTGTGGAATGAGTTATACTGTGATAATCTTATGGCTAAATGCATAAAAGCAGCCGGGTGTGTTGAGCATTTTCAGAAGAAGAAAAGAATGTGTTCGATAACGGAATTGATCGAAGCAATATATTACGATACGGATTATTATTACTATGTGGAAGCTATGCCGCAAGGAAAGGAGAGGGGCAGAAATCTCACATTGTTTATGGACGAAACTAAGAAGTTTGAACGTGGAAGGACGCGTACACTATTTGATTTTCTAAGGTTCGTAAAGAGAATTTCCGAAAAAGAGATTTCTCTTGGCGGAGACCCGGTAGTAGAATCTCCTGATAACATGGTGAGAATAATGAGTATTCATAAGAGTAAGGGCTTAGAGTTTCCGGTGGTATTTGTATCAGGTATTGGAAAGAAATTCAATATAGTGGATACTAATCAGTCGCTGATTCTACATTCGGATTATTATATATGTGCTAAGTATATTAATCCTGAAAAGAGATGTGGAAATGATACGTTTATGAGAAGAGCAGTTTCGGCATTGATGAAAAAAGAGATAATTGAAGAAGAACTGAGGGTGCTTTATGTAGCGCTTACAAGAGCTAAGGAGAAGCTGATATTGACAGGTGTAACACCCGACATTGTTAAGCTTGTTAATAAGCTTTTACAGGCTGCAGACAGTGAAAACATAGTGCTTCCGCACAGCATGATCACTTCATTCGGCAGTTACCTTGAAATAATTGTTGCCGCATCTATGCGTAATCCTGAATTTTATAATGCGATGAAAAATGTAAAAGCAAGGTATAATAACAGTGGTGAAATTGTCTCAGCGAGATATGATGTTAAATCATTTATTGACAATCCTCATGTGAGAACAGATGTCAGAGTGTTTTATTACAGGGACTTGATCGCTTCTCAACTTAGCCGGGGTGAGAATATGGGATTGCAAAGAGCAGACAATATAGAAAGGCTTATTAATACTAATGGAGTGATTCTTGAAACACTGAAAAAGAATCTTGAGTGGCGATATATTGATGATGCTCTCACTACACAGAAGTCGAAAATGTCAGTGTCGGAAATTAAACGTCTGTATCAGAAAAATGATGATGAGGTTGCAGACGAAAACGACAGGGATTCATTTTATCAGGAAAGAACTTATAAGGAAATATTACCACGCTTTATAGCAGGTGATAAACCGATGGATGCATCACTCAAAGGTACATGGTTTCATAAAGCTATGGAGCTTATTGATAATAAAAAGCTTTCTGAAACAGATGATGTAAGAAGAGAACTTGATAACCTGTTTACATCGGGAAGATTGCCGGAGGAAACGAGAGAATTTATTACTGAAGATAAGATTTATGCATTTATTAATTCTGATCTTGGTAAGAGAATGCATAAGGCTGCTTTAGCAGATAAGCTTTATAAGGAGAGAAAGTTTGTTGTAGGATTTCCGGTAATTGAAGGTGCACCTGATGTTGTGGTTCAAGGTATAATAGATGCATATTTTGAAGAGGACGGAAAGCTTATTTTATTGGATTATAAAACAGACCGGATTAAGGAAGGGCAGGAGGATGTCCTTGTAAAAAGATATACCACACAGCTTGATTATTATAAACGTACCCTTGAGAAGATTACGGGCATGGATGTGGCAGAAACATATCTTTATTCATTTTCGTTGGATAAAGAAATCAAGATGTGATATAGTATAACGGATGGTTTATGGTCTTAAAAGAACAGCTCTTATATACACATGCCGGCGTTAGTTAAAAACAAAAATCAATAAAGTAACTATACAGCAATATTATAAAGAAATACAGGAGAGAGTATAAATGAGTGGAAGAAATGAAGATGAAAAAAAAGGAATAACATTG
Organism: uncultured Lachnospiraceae bacterium; assembly: GCA_905235345.1. Taxonomy (GTDB): domain Bacteria; phylum Bacillota; class Clostridia; order Lachnospirales; family Lachnospiraceae; genus CAG-590. Next base: position 3,861 of record CAJOLO010000028.1, on the reverse strand, counting down.
CTCGGAAATCAGAAGACTGAATACAAGTCTGATTATGCACCGGAAGTTCTGGAGACATTTGTTAATAAGCATCCGGATAATGATTATTTTGTAAAATTCAACTGCCCGGAATTTACATCACTTTGTCCGATTACAGGACAACCGGATTTTGCAACTATATATATTTCATATGTGCCGGATGTGAAAATGGTTGAATCTAAATCTTTGAAACTGTATCTTTTCAGTTTCAGAAATCATGGTGATTTTCATGAGGATTGTGTAAATATTATCATGAAGGATCTTATAAAATTAATGGATCCCAAATACATTGAGGTATGGGGGAAATTCACACCAAGAGGAGGAATATCGATTGATCCGTATTGCAATTACGGAAAGCCCGGAACAAAGTGGGAGGAGGTTGCATGGAACAGACTCTCTAACCATGACCTTTATCCTGAAAAGATTGACAATCGATAACTCTCCGCATCTAAACGGTACATAAGCAGGATGCGATTTTTATTGAGTCCTGACTTTAATATATTAATCATAAGAGGAAAATACTATGACATATAAAGAGTGTACAGATTACATTTTATCTATTCCAAAGTTTGCTGAAAAATTAGGCGTTGATAATCTTAACAGAATACTTGACCTGATGGAACATCCCGAGAGAAGCTATCCGGTGATTCATGTGGCAGGTACCAACGGAAAAGGCTCTGTATGCTCTTTTTTGGGCTCGATTTTGGGTTTTTCGGGTAAAAGGGTAGGAATATTTACCTCACCTCATTTGGTTCGCTTAAATGAGCGGATACGGATTAATAATGATATTATATCCGACGAAGAGTTCACGGAAGTTTTTGAAGAGGTAATGTATTATGTGAAGAAAGCAGAGAAAACCGGAATTGCGCATCCGTCTTTTTTTGAGTTTGTATTTCTGATGGGTGCATTATATTTTCGAAAGAAGAAGGTTGACTATGTGATATTTGAAACCGGTATGGGCGGAAGACTTGACGCAACCAATGTTGTTATGCCTAAGCTTTGTATTATCACTTCTGTATCACTTGATCATATGCAGTATCTTGGTGACACAATTGAACAGATAGCGGCAGAGAAAGCCGGAATAATAAAACATGGTGTTCCGGTCGTTTTTTTTGACAGAAAGGATGCCGCTACAGAGGTAATTTCTAAATATTGTAAAAATGTTGGCGCTTTTCTACATACTGTCGAAAAAAAACAGTATAATTTATTAAAAATTACAGAAAAAAGCATTGATTTTTCTTTTCAAAGTGTTTATTATAAATACCATAGTTTGAAAATTAGAAAAACTGCACTTTATCAAATTGAGAATGCAGTATTGGCCATAAGGGCATATGAACTATTATTAGATTTGGATTATAAACACAGTTTAAAAGACTGTGATTGCACAGATAAAGATTTGGAAGTGATTCGTAAAGGACTGTGGAATATGACATGGTCCGGAAGAATGGAATGTATAGCGGATCACATATATGTGGACGGTGCTCATAATGAGGAAGCCATAAAGGCTTTTTGTCACACATTAGAGGTAATGTTCCCTTATGAACATAAAGTATTATTATTTGCCGTATCTAAGGATAAAGATTATAGCGGAATGATAGAACAATTGGGCCGGATTTCATTTGATGAAATTATCATTGTAAGATATGCGGGAGACCGTTCGGCGGAATTAGATGTGGTGAAACGTGAATTCGAGAAAATATATGGACAGTTATCGGGTAGTAAGCTTACCACCTTTGATGATATAAAGACGGGTTTTGAATATGCTAAAACCCATGTTGGAGAACGGTATTTATTTTGTGTAGGATCTTTATATTTGGTTGGTGACTTGCTCAAAGTTTAGGAGTATAGATCATGATTAATTTTGATGAGGAAGTTAGAAAGTTTAAACCCTGCTTAGAGGTTGCTCAGGCAGAGGATGCTATATATCACAATGACGTGAAGGATATAACGGATGTATTAGAGGAGATGTATAAACAAATCAAGAGCGAAAAAGGCGAATAAGGCGGTGGATAATATGGAGTGTTTGAATTGTGGAGCACCTGTATTAGAGAATGGACACTGTAGCCGTTGCCATATAAGCTATGATTTGTTAGCAAAGGCATTTAATACGTCTAATTATTATTATAATTTAGGCCTGGACAGAGCGTGTGTCAGGGATCTTACCGGTGCTATTGATGCATTGAATTTGGCTCTTAAATATAACAAGCAGAATATCAATGCAAGGAATTTATTGGGATTAATTTATTATGAAATGGGAGAGATTGTATCAGGATTGATGCAATGGGTAATAAGCAGCAATTATTTACCTGAGAATAATGTAGCTTCTAAATATTTAGAGGAGATTCAATCAGACCCATTAAAACTTGAGGAAGCTAATCAGCTTGCAAAACAGTTTAATCAGGCATTAGTACATGCTAAGCAGGGAACTAAGGATCTTGCATTTATACAGATGAAAAGAATTCTTTCAAGTTATCCGCATTTTGTAAAAGGATATCTTCTTCTTGCACTGTTATATCTTGATAATGGTAATCAGGATAAAGCCAAGAAAGCATTAAAAAGGGTGCTTAGAATTGATAAGAATAACACTTTGGCAGTTAAATATCTTAAAGAGATGGGTATTGCTCCAAGAGAAATAATAGAAATGAAGGAGAGCAGCAGACGCATTGATCCTGATAAAGCATTTAATGATGAGGACCAATATAAGTCAGATCTTCAGAATTTTGTTGAACAGGGAATTGCCAATCTGGATGATTTGGATGATCCGGATGTGGAGGTCGGTGCTTTCCATGAGCTTAGTCATAATAAGTTTAATCTGGTGTATGTTACAGTAGGATTGATCCTTGGGGCATTGGCATGCTGGATATTGCTGTTGCCAACAAAGCTTAATTCTGTTAGTAAAGAAAACAGAGAGATAAGGATTGATTACAGCGAACAGATATCGTCGAAGAATGTTGAGATATCCGGACTTAAGGATCAGATTGAAGATTTGAATAAACAGATTGAGGATATTAATTCCGAGATTGCCAGGAAAGAAGATGAAAAGAATGAGAAACAGGCCTCTTTTGATGTAATTAAGAGCAACGTTCCGAATTCAACATATGATTCACTTGTAGCCGAGGCGGCAAAGCAGATTGAAGCAAGCCAATATAAGAAAGCGATTTCGTTATGTAATGTTGCTTTGGAGATTCACGAGGGAGAAGAAGTATATTATTATCTGGGAATGGCATACATTGGTAATCATGAAGAGGAGAATGCAAAGTCAGCATTTCTTAGTTTGAAGGAGAACTATCCTGAAAGTAGTCATATTGAAGATATAACAGATTACATTTCAGAATAGATAGATTAACAGCGGATGAATTTTATAAAGCTACTAATGAAGAAGCAGTTTATCACATGATGAACTGTTTCTTTTTTGATGCAATTATTTGAATCTGATATATCTGATTATTAGGAATTCAAATAATAAAAATGTCAATATTTATGAAAGTGAAGGTGTCATTATGAAAAAAGATTTGTATGAGGTGAGAGAAGAAACATTGATTGTGTATTTACCTGAGGAACTTGACCATCATACGGTTGGAGTGGTCAGAAAAGATACAGATGATTTATTTACATGTAAAAAGATAAGAAATGTCATTTTTGATTATAAGAATACCGTGTTTATGGATAGCTCGGGAATAGGTTTGATAATGGGGCGATACAGAGAAGTAAGATATTTAAAGGGTAATGTATATCTTGTTAATATAAGTGAGAAGATGGAAAGAATATTACAGATATCGGGATTGTACCGTGTCGGTAAAAGAATGGATAATATAGAAGCTGCGATTGCTTCCATTAATTCCG
>CAJOLO010000027.1 GCA_905235345.1 uncultured Lachnospiraceae bacterium | reverse complement strand
ATATCATAGGAAATGAAGTACATAAAATTGGGGTGATTTTTATAGGATAAAATTTTATAAAAAAAGATTAAAAGAATGTAAAGACATTATAGGCTGATAAATAGTATACTTACTCAAAGGTAAATATTTTACTCATAAAAGATAATTTATAAGGAGGTATTTATTTATGAGAAAAAGTTTTCTTGCATTAACACTTGCTGCTGTTATCGGAGTGGGATTGTTGACAGGTTGTGGTTCAGATACACCTGCAACAGAGACTGCACCTGCAGCAGAGGAGGAGAAGGATGTTGACGAAGCACCCCAGGCGGATGAAGAGGAAGCAGGGGATGCAGAGGAAACAGGCGAAGCCGAGAAGAAAGATTCAGGTGACAAGCTTGTATTAGGATTCGCACAGATCGGACAGGAGTCCGGATGGCGTGATGGCGAGACCAATGACGTTCAGTGGTATGCAGCACAGCATACAGACACAATTGATCTTGTATTTGCTGATGCACAGCAGAAACAGGAGAATCAGATCAAGGCAATTCGTAACTTTATCGACATGGGAGTTGATGTAATCGCATTCCCTCCTGTAGTTGAGACCGGCTGGGAAGCAGTTCTTACAGAGTGTCAGGAAGCAGGCATTCCGGTTATCCTTGTTGACAGAGGTGTTGACGAGTCATGTGCAGATCTTTATGCTACACAGATATCATCAGACTTCGTTTGGGAAGGTGCACAGGCAGCTGATATCGTGGGAGATCTTCTCGGTGGAAGCGGCAAGGTTGTTGAGCTTGAAGGAACTGTTGGTGCTTCAGCAGCTAACGAACGTAAAGAAGGATTTGACAAAGAACTTGCAGATAACTATCCGGATATAGAGATTGTTGATTCTCAGACCGGTGATTTCACAAGAGCTCTTGGTAAAGAGGTTATGGAGTCATTCCTTAAGTCTTATGATGATATCGATGCTGTATTCGCACACAACGATGATATGGCACTTGGTGCAATCGAAGCAATCAAAGAAGCAGGTAAGAAACCTGGTGAGGATATCAAGATTGTTGGATGTGATGGAGTAAAGGGTGCTTTTGAAGCTATGGTAGCAGGCGAGATGAACGGAACAGTTGAATGTAATCCATGTCTTGCTGAGCAGATCTTCGAAACAGCTGCAAAGCTTAAAGCTGGCGAGACAGTTGATAAGTGGATCGTATCTAATGATGGTGTATTCAGACAGGAAGATGCAGAGGCAGAGCTTCCAAATCGTACATACTAATTGTTAATTATAGGGAAACCGGGGATAGAGCCTTATGGCTCTATTCTCCCCTTATTGGAAAAATCAACTATGAGAGTAACGTATAACTTAGGGAAAATCTCTTTTTTCCATATCGATTGAAAAAAGATTAATATAACTGAACACCCTTAGGGTGTTAAATTAAAAGTCCACAGTATCTGAATGTTATTATTTAAGAAAGGAATATATGATAATTAATTATCATACTGAAAAAATATGAGTAAAGAAAAGTTGCTTACAATGAATGGCATATGCAAGAGCTTTCCTGGAGTAAAGGCACTTGATAAGGCGCAGTTTGACCTTGAAGCCGGCGAGATACATGCTCTTTTAGGCGAAAACGGAGCCGGTAAGTCCACACTGATAAAGGTGCTGACGGGCATTGAGATAAAGGACGAGGGGACCATTGTCATGGACAAAAAAGAGATATCTCCCCAAAGCCCTATTGATGCACAGAATGCCGGAATAAGTACGGTTTATCAGGAAGTTAATCTGTGCCCGGATCTGTCGGTGGCAGAGAATGTATTTATAGGGCGTGAGCCCAGGAAGGGCATGCACATAGACTGGAAAACAGTCAATGAGAGAACGAGACAACTCCTTAAAGATTTTGATCTTGATATCAATGTAGAGGAGAGGCTTGACAACTACTCTGTAGCTATTCAGCAGATGATCGCAATAGCGAGAGCGGTTGATGTAAATGCCAAGGTTCTCATCCTCGATGAGCCTACATCATCTCTTTCAAATCAAGAGGTTAAAAAGCTTTTCGAGATAATGAATATGTTAAAAGGCAAGGGAATGGGCATTGTCTTTGTAACCCACTTCCTTGATCAGGTATATGAGGTTTCTGACAGGATTACTATCTTAAGAAACGGTTCTTATGTAGGAACCTATGAAGCTGCAAATCTGCCAATGATCGAGCTTGTAGGCAAGATGATAGGTAAGGATTACAGTTCACTGGAGGCTATTCCTAAAGGGTCATCTGATGAGGAGGATTACGAGGAACTTGTCAGAATAGAAAACGGCTCTTCCGAAGATATCTCAGATATAAATGTAAGTCTTGGGAAGGGTGAAGTCACCGGCTTTTCAGGTCTTCTCGGATCGGGTAGAAGCGAGATAGCTAGACTCATATTCGGGGCAGATAAAAAGACCGGCGGAAAGACGATTATCGAAGGTCAGGAAAGGGATATAAGAAATCCTCTTGATGCTATTAAAAACGATATGGCATTCTGTCCGGAAGATCGTAAAAAAGAAGGAATTGTCGGAGATCTGACGATAAGAGAGAATATAATAATTGCTCTTCAATCCAAACGAGGAATTTTCCATAAGATATCAAAGAAAGAAGCGGATGAGATAGCAGACAGATTGATAAAAGAACTTGCGATCAAGACGCCGTCTGCAGACCAAAAGATAAAAAATCTCTCCGGAGGAAACCAGCAGAAGGTTATATTGGCTCGCTGGCTTGCGACTAACCCTAAACTCCTCATTCTCGATGAACCAACAAGAGGAATTGATATAGGAGCTAAGGCTGAAATACAGAAGACCATAGTTGATCTGGCAAAGGACGGAATGAGCTGCATCTTTATTTCATCGGAGATTGATGAGATGGACAGATGCTGTAGCAGGATGTTTGTCCTTAAGGATAAGAAGATTGTCGGAACCTTAAAGGGAGATGAGATCAGCCAGAATGCAATTATGAAACTGATGGCGGGGGGAACTGAAGTATGAAAAAATTAACGCAAAAAATGGAATTTAAGCCATTCTGCGTATTGATCGCCATAATACTTATTTGTGGCATAGTATCAGGCGGTGATTTTTTTAAGATCACCATAGTGGATGGTCACTTGTACGGACGACTTATAGATATTTTAAGAAACGGAAGCAGATATGCTATTCTTGCTGCCGGTATGACGATGGCACTCGGAACCGGTGGAACGGATATCTCCGTTGGTTCAGTAATGGCTATATCCGGAGCTATTGCTTGTTCGATAGTTGACGGAAGGATTCTTCCGGGTCTTAACGGTAACGTGGCACTGGCAGTTATCATTGCAATTCTTGCAGGTGCTATATGCGGAGCATGGAACGGTTTTATGGTAGCAAAACTCAAGGTTCAGCCAATGGTAGCGACCATGATACTTCTGACTGCCGGTCGTGGTATAGCCCAGCTCGTTGCTGACGGTAAGATTGTAACGATTACATCTGAATCCTACTACAAGATAAGCGGAGGTTATTTCCTGGGACTCCCGATTCCGATGTATATCGCAATAGGTGTTATTATTCTATTCCTTCTTTTAACAAAGTGCACCGCCTTTGGCATGCAGGTAGAGTCAATCGGTGTAAACCCTGAATCCAGTAGACTTGCAGGTATCAAGGTTGAGAGAAATCTTTGGATTATCTATATACTTTGCGGAATGACCGCTGCACTTGCAGGTATTATTGAGAGTGCTGGTATCAAGGGAGCTGATTGTAACAATTGCGGCCTTATGATAGAAATGGACGGTATTCTTGCGGTTGCCATTGGTGGAACGGCACTTTCGGGAGGAAGATTTTCAATAATTTCAAGCGTTATTGGTGCGCTGATAGTTCAGACAATAACAACAACCATCTATGCATTCGGTGTTGCACCTGAACTTACAAGAGTTGCTAAGGCAATCATAGTTATTATAGTATGCCTTCTTCAGTCAAAAATCTTTATGGAGAAAGTTAAAGCTTTGCTTCCAAAGAGAACAGAGAAGGAGGTACATGAATAATGAAAACGAAAAAGAAAAAGAGTCTCAAAATAGAAAATATATCCATGATTATTGCATGTTGCCTGTTCATTATCATGTTCATTGCAGGAAGTGTCATGTATGATCATTTCGGAACATTATCAACATTTTTGAACCTCTTTAACGATAATGCATATCTGATTGTCGTTGCAGTGGGAATTACCTTTGTCCTTCTTACAGGAGGCATTGATATCTCAGTATCTTCGGTAGTTGCATTCACTTGTGTATTCTCGGCATATCTTCTGCAAAGAGGCTGGTCGGCAGTGGTAGTTATACCGATTGTACTTTTGATAGGACTTATTAATGGATTTTTCGTCGGCTACTGTGTTCAGGTATTTAAGATACAGCCTTTTATAATAACCCTGGCTTCACAGTTTTTGCTTCGAGGAATGTGTGCTGTTGTCAGTACTGTATCCATTCCTATTGAGAATGATTTTTATAAGGCTGCAGCCCTTAAAAAGATTTCTTTTAAGGTCGGCAGAACAAATGCAAAGCTTTATTTGTATGTTTTCCTTGCATTTATAGTGGTTCTTGTGGCATACTATGTATTGAAGTATACCCGCTTTGGAAGAACGGTCTATGCAATAGGAAGTAACGAGCTAAGTGCAGAATACATGGGACTTAATGTAAAATGGGTTAAGATAGGCGTATATATGATATCAAGTTTCTGTGCTGCACTCGGAGGAGTGATATTCAGCTTTTATACACTTGCCGGATATTCATTGCAGAATATGGGAATGGAGCTGGATGCGATTTCATCAGCCGTCATCGGAGGAACGCTCCTTACAGGAGGAGTTGGTAATGTGTGTGGTTCTGTAATTGGTGTTCTTATTCAGGGCATTATACAGACAATAGTTACATACCAGAATCTGAATGCATGGTGGACGAGAGTAACTATCGCAGCACTTCTGTGTCTGTTTATAGTACTTCAGCGTCTCATTTCCATCAGAGCTGACAGACAAAAAGGAAAAGCGTAAGAACCGTAAACGGGTTTGACTATAATAGGGGGATTTAAGGATTGCCGTGCTGCTTTCATTAGCAGCATGGTAGTCCTATTGTTGTTTTATGCATAAAGGCGTTTTTACAGGTCTGATTCAAAGAATGAATCTGAAAAAGAAGCTAATATGGACATACTGTCTTATCACTACCATTCCGCTTTTGGCATTGGCGGTATTTATGGTGAGCAGGATGACTTCGGATGCTCAGAAAGAGACTGCACAGCATGCAGACCAGCTTTCACATCAGGTTGGAGATGCAATGGATGTGTATATGGGAATATTTAGGGAGCTGACGGATTATCTTGTAGAGTCTATGGAGAGCGAGGCTGACCTTCCGAATGCGGATGAACTTCTTATAAGGCGTCATCAGAATATCATCAATTCTTATCCGGAGATTGTGGGAATTGCTGTTGCGGATGAAGACGATCGTTTTCTCGGCACGGGCATGAAAAGAATATCAAAGGACTATCTGGGAAATGAAGAGTGGTTCATAAAGGCACCCGATAAAGGCGAAGGTATTGCAGTCCTTAACTCATCTGAGGGTAAGATTGTCATTACCAATGAGGCCTACAGTGCGGATCAGATATTTTCCGTTATGGGGGCAGGTGAGATAGGAGGTAAAAAGACAGTAATTCTCATGGACATAAAAAAGGATGTTCTGAAGTCTCTTATTGAATCGGTTTCTGTAAATTCAAACAGTTTTGTGTTTATAGAGGATGCTAATGGAGAAATAGTATATACGCCGGTTAATCCGATTGTTTATAGGATTGATGACCGAGGGCTTGCCATTGATGACGGCGAGCAGGAGACGATATCTATTCAGGGAATTGAGTACCTGTTGAGTGCATCCCTGGAGAAAGAGTGTGGTTGGAAATTTATAAGCGTCACTTCTTTGATTGAGCAGCAACACAAGGTAACAAGACTTTATCTGGTGGCCGTTTTCAGTGCAGTGGTTACGGTGCTGGTTGTAATCTGGATATCTAACAGGCTGGCAGAATCATTTAACAGACCTATACAGAAACTTACGCAGATGATGCAGTTGGTTGAACAGGGAGATCTTTCGGTCAGAGCCAACCTTAAATATCACGATGAGATTGGTACATTAGGTGACAATTTCGATCATATGCTGGATAAGATGAATACCCTGGTTGAGGACATCCAGACTGAGAAGCAAAGAACCCTTGCTGCAAGGCTTAAGTCTCTGCAGGAACAGATAAAACCTCATTTTTTATATAATACCCTTGACACAATAAACTGGATGGCGAGAGAACATGAGGCTGACGATGTGGTGAAAATGGTGGAGGCATTAACCAATATGTTTCGCTTAGGCTTATCTCAGGGCAAGGACTATATAACAGTACGCGAAGAGCTTGAACATGTGAGAAATTATCTCTATATTCAAAGTGTAAGGTATGAAGATAAGCTCTCATATGAAATCGATGCGGATGAAGACTGTATGGATATTATAATTCCAAAGCTTATATTGCAGCCATTGGTTGAAAATTCCATCTATCACGGTATCAAGCTCAAAAAGCTGGGTGGCTCTATTCGGGTAAGTACAAAAAGAAATGAGTCAACGTTATACCTGACGGTTTATGATACCGGTCAGGGTATGTCAGAAGAGGAACTCGCAAATCTGAAAGAAATAATCGATAAAATAAAACAAGGTGAACAGAGAAGTTTTGGAATGACCTATGTTATAGAGAGATTAAAACTCTATGCCAGTGAAGGGTTTGATATAGATGTGGACAGTGTACAGGGCGAATATACCTGTGTCAGTATCAGTCTTGGAATTAAGGAGGACGGGGATGTATAGTGTACTTATAGCGGACGATGAATCAATCATCAGAAAAGGGTTGAAAAGCTTCGTGAAAAAACATGGGGAATTTGATGTGGTGGCAATGGCTGAGGATGGGCAGGAGGCGCTTGCTCTTTCCGAGGAATTACATCCCGATGTGTGCCTTGTGGATATAAATATGCCCTTTATGAACGGACTTGATTTTATCGAGAGACTGACAAAAATATCTCCGGACAGTATCTGCGTTGTAATAACGGGTTATGATGATTTTTCCTATGTGCAGAGAGCACTTCGCATGCATGTAAAAGACTATCTGCTTAAACCTGTTAATGAGGATGATTTTAACAAGCTGATGAGTGATATTAAAGAGGTTCTCGAAACAAGAGTTAAGACTAATGAGATAAAGACATGGCAGGACTACAATTATGACAAGCTAAAGAATATTGATTCCGGGGATAATTCCTATTCCGAAAAGATTAAAGACGCAAGGCAATATATCAAGGAGCATTTTTCCGAGCCCGATCTCTCCCTTGGTGAAACTGCTGATCATATACATGTTTCCTCACCATATCTCAGTAAAAAATTTAAGGAGGAGACGGGGGACTCCTTTGGCGAGTACCTTCAAAGACTCAGACTAAGCAAAGCATTATCCCTGCTTGCAGACGGAGACAGTCCCATATATGAGATTGCATATAAATGTGGGTATTCATCCCAGCATTATTTCAGTACGGCATTTAAAAAAGAACTCAATATATCGCCGGCTGATTACAGAAAGAATGTACAGAAGAAGGAAAAAATATGAGGATGCCGAAAAAACAGATAGCCGTTATCCTGGCTGTTTTAATGATGTTTACAACTTTATCCGGCTGTGAAAAAAGCAGACAGACAATGGTCAAAAAGCTCGTTGGGGTATCTTTGGCAAACCTCACGGATGAATGGCGTATTGTCCTGAAAAACGAACTTGAAGAAGAGGCCGGGAAGTATCCGGGACTTAAGCTTGTCTTTACGGATGCCGGAAGCGATGTGGAGAAACAGAAAAAAGACATGAGGGAGCTCATAGAGTATGGTGCGGAGCTTCTGATAGTGTCACCTGTAGATGTTGAGGAGCTTATACCGGAGGTTGAGGATATTTACAATGAAGGAATGCCGATTCTTCTTCTTGACAGAGCAGTCAAGGGGTTTGATTATACCTGCTTTTTCGGGGTTGATGACAAGATTCTGGTACAGCAGGAGCTTGAGGAGGTATCTGCTCTGACGAATGCTTCATCAGGAAAAAAAGTCAGAATATTAAATATTATCATAGATAATTATACAGGTCGCCAGAGATCTGAACTTCTTCAGACTGCATCGCCTGATAATATGGAGATCACACGTATCACTATCCGGAATGGTACAAGAGATGAGACAGAGGATATCCTGCTTGGCAATGAGGATTTGCTTACAGATATTGACCTGATACTAACCCAGAATGATTACATGGCATGTGGCGCTGCACTTGCTACGGAAAAGCTTGGAAAAAATGATATTAAGATAATGGGCGTAGACGGATTTATGGGAAAGGGCGGCGGCCTTGATATGGTGAAAAAAGGCATTATAGATGCTACAATAGTCTGCCCGACGGGAGCCAATCAGGCCTTATCATATGCCGTAGGTTATCTGAACGGAGAGAATGGAGGTGCCAAGCAGATCATCACAAGAAACAGAGTGGTAACTGCTGATAATATTGATGAATTTTACCGGGAATCTGAAAAAAAAGAGCCGAAGAATATAAAGAAGGTGGGTTATGTTCAGATAGATGAGAATACGGCATTCAGAAGGGCTAATACGCAGTCTTTTTCGGAAGCGGCAACGGAGTATGGAATTGATCTCGAGATTAAGGATTGTGAAACGATAGAGGAACAGCTTAAGGCATTTAACTATTTTCTGGATGAAGAAAAGGATGCCATTATAGTATCTCCCGTAGTCGAGGACGGATGGGATGAAGTTTTTTTAAAGGCAAAGCAAATGGATATTCCTGTGATTTTATCTGACAGAGAGGTAAGTTGTTCTGAAGAATTATACACATCTTTTGTGGGTTCTGACTTTGTGGAAGAAGGAGCCAGATGTATGAGATGGCTTGAAGAGAATATGCAGGATCAGGGCAAAGTCAGGATACTTGAGTTAGAAGGAACAAAGGGAGCGTCACCTGCAATTGACAGAGGAAACGGATTCAGGAGCCTGTTAAAGGGAAATGACAACTTTAAGATAATAGCCAGCATAAACGGTAATTTTACAAGGGATGAGGGTTACAATGCAGTGAAGGATTACCTTGAAAAAAACGGAGCTGAATTCGACGTTATTTTCTGTCACAATGACGATATGATGGAAGGGGCTATAGAAGCTTTCAAGGAGTATGGTATAAAGCCCGGGATAGATGTTAAAATACTTTCAATAGATGGTACAAACGAAGCACTAAACGGAATACAGACCGGCGAAGTAAATTTTGTCGCCGAGTGTACGCCTCTTTTAGGTCCCAATGTTATGCAAACCTTAAAACAGCTTAGGGATGGTATGGAGGTACCCCTGCGTGTCGTATCGTCAGAGGAGATTTTTGATATAAATACGCTTGATACTTTTTTTAGAAACAGGAGATATTGAAAATCAACTGGCAATTATAGTTATACTATGATATAATGTATTTAGTTATAATCTTTTGTAATAAAAAGTAGCCGGAAATTTTTTATAGAATGAATAGGAATGGTATTATGGGACGAAGATTGAATATCGCATTATGTATAGGAATGCTGGATACGGAGTTTTCCGATGCTATTTGTGAAGGGGCATTGATGGCCGCCAAAAAAATAGATGCAAATCTTTTTGTTTTGCCGGCGGGTATTATTAATGTTAAAAATAAGCCCAGTGAAGAGGAATTGTTGCGTTATCTTTATCAGTATAACGTTCTTTACAGTTGCCCGAAGTCACAATCTTTTGATGCAGTGATTTTGGAATATGGAGTGATAACTTCACTGTTAGAACCGGAAAAGAAAAAGGAATTTCTGAAGGAATTTGGAGATATTCCAATTTTACTTATGGTTGGTTCGGAAGAGGGATATCATAGTATTACGCTTGATAATAAAGCGGGAATCAAGCAGGCGGTTCATCATCTGGTAAACTTACATAATTGTAAGAAAATAGGCTTTGTCAGTGGTCCCAAGACGAATCAGGATGCGATCGAACGATTAGAGGCATTTCAGGAAGCAGTGCACCAATATGGATTGGATGAGTCAGAGAAGCTGATTGCATATGGAGATTTTACTGAGTTCTATCCGGAAATTACAGAAGAGCTGATAAAAGCGAATCCGGATATAGAAGCAATTGTGTATGCCAATGATCAGATGGCAGTAAGTGGATATGAAGCCTTACGGAATATGAACTTAGAACCCGGTAAAGATGTACTGATTACCGGATTTGACGATTCGCGATTTTCAATTATGATGGAGCCGCATTTTACATCTGTAAGGGCAGATACCAAGGAAGTTGCATATCAGGCAGTGCTGGCATGTCCGGATTTGGTTGCTGGAACGTATGTGGATGAGCAGATTGCTTCCAGATTAGTGGTTAGAGAATCCTGCGGATGTAATAATGAGAATATAGCGAAACGAATTGCTGAGAATATGCGTAAACTTCCGAAAGATGAGTTTGTTACATACCTTGCTGAGGAACTGGTAGAAGAATATTTTAATATTTTTTATGATGAATCGGAGAAAATTGGTGCGATTAATATTCTCAAACATTATTGTGATTATTATCTTGGAATGTTGCAGCCGGATGGTACATTAAAGATACAGGAAGACGAACTAGAGACGGAATATCAAAAATATATTCAGTTACATGAAAAAGGATATATTAGTCTGGAGACTCTTTTCCTGATTGACCAGATATTATACCGGTATATCAGCAACAATGTTAAGGACGCAAGTCAATGTTTATTGTTGACGGAAAAAATCACAATCTTGAGAGAAGAATTCACAAGCAATGTCAGAACCAGAAATCTGTTAACCAGTGAGCAGGGTAAGACGTATGAAAAATTACTTGGGAATATTACCCGAGATATGTTACAGCAACAATTTCATGATGAGTCAAAACGATATGAGACAGTTATATTGAAGCTTCAGAGAATGGGATATGCATCCAGCTATATTTATATTTATGAAAATGGTATAGTCAATACCGGCCAGAGTAATTGGAATATGCCGGAGAAGTTATATGTAAAAGGATATCATAATCGGGATACTGTTAAGTTATATTCGGATTATGAGTGTGAAGCAAGATTCGACGAGATATTTTCAGATAAATATATGCCTACAGACCGGCGCTTCGATATGTTGGTGTTGCCACTGTTTTCTAATGAAATTCAATATGGTCTGTTACTTATAGAAACAGAATTGGATTCATTCGGGTATGTGCAGCAGGTTGCAAGTCAGGTCAGTGTATCAATGGAAGCTATCAGTATTATCAAGGAACAGAACGAGATTAAGAAAGAATTAGAGGCCAGTCTTGCCAAGTCTGTTGAGACGAATAAAATTCTTGATCAGATGAGTCGGTTAGACCCTATGACCGGTGTGACCAACCGAAGAGGATTTTTCCAGACTATTAATTCGATTATCAATGATAAGAGATATTATGGCAAAAAAGCAATAGCTGTTTATGCTGATATGGATAATCTGAAGATTGTTAATGATGAGTTCGGGCACGATGATGGAGATTTTGCAATCAAGACGATTGCCAGAGTACTTTCCGAGTCTTTCCGCAGTTCAGATGTGGTAGGAAGAATGGGTGGTGACGAGTTCGCAGCATTTGCGATTGTTAATCAGGAGAATTTTTCACAGAAGATTAGGGAAAGGATTCAGACATCCTTGAAGGAATTTAATGATCAAAGTGATAAGCCATACTATGTGAATATCAGTATAGGTATTCATGAGTTTGTCATTAATGAGTCGGTTAATATTGAACATGTATTTAGCAAAGCAGATGCAAACCTATATATTGAAAAGAAAGAAAAGAAGAAAAGAATCTGTATTTACAAGGATCGATAAAGACCGGTAATTAAATAATCATACTAAAAACTCGTGAATCCTTTCGGATATTGCGAGTTTTTTGTGTAAGCGACAAGTTAGAAGCCCGTATGCAAGCTTGCTTGCAGAAACGCGCTCCTGGCGACCGCTCATCATCGAGTGAAAGAAGGTCACGAGATGAGAGAAGCGTAGCCGGATCGAGTAGGGGGAGCCTCATACTCAATTATAAGGATGAAGTAATTTGATATCAGGGTTTTTCAGGAAGAAGGTTAATGGTGAAATGACTTCGAAAATCATATCTACAATTTTTTCGGTATTGATTATTTTGTTGCTGAATGGTTGCGGTGCTGATCGTAATCTTTCAGGTACGACAGAGGATGCTCTGTATAGACAAATGCCGGAACCGGCAGGTAAATCCAATGTTATTTCTGAACAGGAATCAACATATGAAAGTAGTGAACAGGAATCAATTAATGAAAGTAGTGAACAGGAATCAATTAATGAAAGTAATGAACAGGAATTAACATATGAAAGTGCAGTGTCACAATTGGATATTATTTATTCAGGTTCTCCTTATGAGGTGGTTCATGATAATGTGCCGTTTTTTACGGAAGAAGAAAAGATTGTCGATGGCTTTGAAGAATATTCTGCGTTGGACCGGCTTGGAAGGTGTGGGGTTGCATATGCGAATATCTGTATCGATGTAATGCCTGTAGAATCAAGAGGATCTATCGGGAACATAAGACCTTCCGGATGGCATACCGTAAAATACAATGATTTGATTGATGGCAATTATCTTTATAACAGATGTCATTTGATCGCATTTGAATTGGCGGGAGAGAATGCTAATGAGAAGAATCTGATAACCGGGACAAGATATATGAATGTAGTCGGGATGCTGCCATTTGAAAATAAAGTGGCGGATTATGTGAAAACCACGCAACATCATGTATTATATAGAGTGACACCTGTTTTTACGGATGACAATCTGGTGGCAGATGGTGTATTGATGGAGGCTTATTCTGTTGAAGATAAGGGCGAGGGGATTCAGTTTTGTGTGTATGCATTCAACGTGCAGCCGGGGATTGAAATTGATTATGCAACCGG
>CAJOLO010000026.1 GCA_905235345.1 uncultured Lachnospiraceae bacterium | reverse complement strand
GATATATAGATTACGCTTCCGTATTCTCCTATTCCCCTGGCAAACGCAAGACCAAATCCCGTGATCATTGCAGGCCTTAATTCCGGAAGAATAACTCTTCTGAATGTTATCTTCGCATCTGCACCAAGCATATATGCTGCTTCTTCATACTGACTGTCAAACTTCTCAAGTACCGGCTGTATCGCCCTTACCACGAATGGAATTCCTATGAATACAAGTGCAACTATAAGACCAAGATGTGTATAGGATACTTTAATTCCCAGCTTCGATAATGGGCCCCCAATCTCTCCTGTTGTAGAATACATCTTCGAAAGAGTGATACCTGCAACTGCTGTTGGCAGTGTAAATGGCACCTCTATCAAACCATCTATTATCCTCTTACCAGGAAAATCATATCTTACTAAAACCCATGCGAGAATAGTACCGAAGATAACATTGATAAATGCCGCTATAAACGCAGTCCATATACTTGTAAAGAATGCCCACTGTACTGTAGAATCCGATAATATCTTGATAATCTCCCCCGGTTTCAGTCTGAAGGCATATCCAAGGACTGATGCAAGTGGTATCAGCACAATTATTGACAGCATAGCCAACACTATTCCCATCGATAACCCGAAACCCGGTATGACCCGTTTTCCTTTCTTACCTGCTCTGCGTTTCTTTGCAGTCTCCACTGATTTCTCCGGAGTTTCCTTACTACTATTCGATTCAGTTCTGATTTCTTCCTGATTATCTTCCATGCTTTCACTTCCTTTTTATAGATAATCGAAAAGCTCTTATCACATATTTATCTATATCCAACGTATCTGTTCAGATATGCTTCATAGATACGCAATCGGCATGGTGCCGATGCATATTTAATAATAAGAGCTTCACAATTTTCATAATATATATTTTAATTTGTAATAAATCTATATAACCGCTTACTCTCTTAATCTCAAAAACTCCGTTTTGCCTTATATCGCTATCCTGTTGTGATAAAATATATTAATGTGAATATATCTCGTCAAATATAGCGCCGTCTGCGAAATATGTATCATAGGCTTCATTCCAGCCGCCAAAATCATTTATCGTGCAGAGCTTAACATTAAGATCGAAGGTATCTCCATGTGCATTAAGTATCTCCTCATTAGAAGGACGGTAGCCGTTCTCAGCGATGATCTCCTGTGCCTCATCTGAATAGAGATAATCAAGATATTCCTTTGCTGCCTCCTGCGTTCCGTTCTTGTCAGCATTTTCATCTACAATGGCTACACTGGGCTGTGCAAGAATACTTACACTCGGAGTTACAAGCTCATACTGATCCGGATACTCTTTAAGAGTCGCAATCGCTTCATTCTCCCATGCGATAAGCACATCTCCCTGTCCGTTCTCAACAAAGGTCGTTGTTGCGCCACGTGCTCCGGAATCCATAACAGTTACATTATTATAAAGACTTCTTTCAAAATCCTTTATCTTATCCTCGTCATCACCGTACTGCTCCTTTGCATACTGCCATGCTGCAAGGAAATTCCACATTGCTCCGCCTGAGCTCTTAGGATCGGGAGTGATAACCTCAACACCCGGCTTAATAAGGTCATCCCAGTCCTTCAGATCCTTCTCATTCCCCTTACGTACCAAAAATACGATCGTAGATGTATATGGTGAAGAATCTAACGGAAACTCGCTAAGCCATCCGGACTCAATCATTCCAGCCTCTTCGATCAGTGTAATATCATGCTCAAGTGCAAGTGTTACCACATCAGCATCCGCTCCCTCTACAACTGATCTCGCCTGTTTACCCGAACCTCCGTGAGACTGAACAATCTCAATATCCTTACCGGTCTCCTCTTTGTAATGCTCCTTAAATATCTCATTATATGCCACATATAACTCTCTTGTAGGATCGTAGGAAACATTGGTAATCTCTATTGTATCACCGGAACCTCCCTCTGATGAACTGCCGCCTTCCGAGCTTCCTCCGCATGCGGTCAACGATAACGCAGTTACCGCTGTAAGTAATAATAATGATATTCTCTTCTTCATAATGAAATCCTCCACTTATATTCTCTTAAATTATTTATATTGAGACAATGAATTATGTTACTTTCATCATCATTCTTTCATTTGGTTACTCATATATTTTTTTAATGTATTTATATAACATACAATCTACAATTCCTCCGGCAGACAGATTTCTTTTCATGTCATTTATTCCTTTCATTTATTTTTTATACAATAATCATTTATAACATCTTCTTCAATGCAAAATATCGAAATCGTTTTCATAAATAATTTGGCAGATATTTAATAATCCACTTGTTCACAACAAAATCTATTCTTTTTTCAATACTTTCGACCGGTTTTAGACTGAGCGAGAATAAATTGTGAAATCGTATTCAGCGTTGAAAACATTACATTTCAGAAAGAATAAATGATATTATCAAAGCACTTACCCCTGCTATGCATAAAAATGTCCGGTAATCATACCGGACCCTTACATTTTTATATGCAATAATCACTCCATATACTATCCGATATACTCTGACAACTCTCACGAATCATCAACCTACTCTCCATCTCCATACGAACCACACTGCTATGCCCTCCATATATACGATCAAGCAAAAGCTTGACGGCGAAACGTCCCATCTCATCCCGCGGAACTCTCACTGTTGTAAGCATCGGTTTTGAATACTGCGCTTCCTCTATATCATCGCTGGCGATAATAGACGGTCTGGGAAAATGATTCTTGAATTTCTGGAGACATTTCAACATACCGATTGCCGTAATGTCATTGGCACAGTATATGCCTGTAGGACAATCATCAGACTGAAGAAACTTCAACATGCTGTCGTATCCGTTGGCCTCGGTCTGTCTGGTCGCAATAACATACTCCGGCATCAGTTCCATTCCATATCTGGTCAGTGTCTCCAGATATCCCGAATAACGAACCTCATTCTTACATTCTCCGACATATCCTATCTTTCTGTGTCCGAGAGAATACAGGTATTCCACTGCCATTGATGCAATCTTTCTTCCATCACACAACACTTCATCCACCGCATAGCCTGATGAATTGCGATTGACTGTAACAACATTTCCAAATACCTTGCAGAATTTCTCCATTGCCTTTCTGTTACACCGTCCCAGAATGATCAACCCATCTGATTTACCACCCGTTTCGCTATACATATCCGAGATCACCCTGTCAATATTCTCCAGCTCACATCTTGAATCATTGGAGAATAAGGATCTGTACCACAGATTTGACAATATACATCCGCTTTTGTGAATTTCAGTCTCTATCACATGAAGTATCTCAGAGAAAAAAGGATCAGCCTTATTGGTATCTGTCCTTGTCATAAGAACATTGATATATATGACTTTTTTTTCTTCAGATTTAACTCCAAGCTTCAGATTTCTTGCGGCAACATTCGGTGTGTAATCCAGCTCTATGGCCGCCTTCCATATCTGATCCCTTAACCCCGGCTTCGAGCAACGGTAATCCGGATTATTAAGAACTCTGGATACCGTTGCCGGTGACACTCCAACCATTTCGGCTATTTTTTTAATTGACATATATATCATCCCCCAAGCACTCTATAAATTATCTTTTGTAATATTCAAGACTCCCTTAAATATGTTTATGTAATTCAAAAACACTTCATGCATTCCTGCAACCGGTTGTACGTCATATAATATCTTCATCTGCTAATCCCGGTTATATACTTACATCAAATCATCCAGAAATTGTCCGTGCAGACAATTCTGCGATACGTCTCAAACTTGAACCATTTATTATGGAATTCCTGTTTCTTATCAGGCTCAGTCTCGCTGTATTCTTTTATCAGTTCCTCCAGTTCGGAAGCTCCGTTTATCTGAAGTGCAAACCCCTTCTCATCAAGTACCGGTAAGCCCTGATATCTGTATTCCGAAAGCGGAATTATATCAAACACTTTATGATCTCTTATAAGAATTGCCGCATCATCATCAAGCGCAATAATATCGAAATATTCAGGATATTTAAAGGAATCACCCTCTATCGGAACCGAATCTCCTACCCGGTATGTACCGGCATCCTCTGTCGTTCTTGACAACGAAGCATTATCAAGGTTGAAATAGAACTCCTCAAATATATATCCGCCTGTTCGTATCTCATCTTTTTCAAAATATGGTGCTTCATCAGAGGTATCAACGTTGTCTACTACTCCACAGGCTGCGGTCATATGACTTACACGATCTATCAGTATAAGTTCTCCCAGTGTTTTATTCCTTGCAAATGCATCCACTACAATTCTCTCATTCAGAGAAATCTTGCAGACCGCAATCTCATTCTTTTCGATCAAATCAGCATCGACGTGTTCTCCCGAATTAACATCAATCTTGTAAAGTATCTCTTTTACTACGCCGGCAACCTTCTTGGTTCCCAATTTAACCAGATATTCTTTACCTATAGTAAGCTTATCGTCATCCATCCACAAAAGAGTCGCCGTGATATTACCTGCCACGGGCAGAGTATCACTGTCAGAAAGCACACAGCCACGGCTGACATCAACTTCTCTGTCCAGCGTTATCGTAACCGCCTGCCCCGCCGATGCCTCATTTACTTCTTTATCACCTATCAGTACATCCTTAACTGTAGCAGTTTCGTTACTGGGCAGTGTATATATCTTCTGTCCCACCTTCACGCTGCCACTCTCGATCTGCCCTTGAAATCCACGAAACTCATGAGTCGGTCGGCACACTCTCTGAACCGGAAGATAGAAACCGGTTCCGACTGATGCCTCCGCCACATCAACCTGCTCAAGATAAGCAAGCAGTGGCTCTCCACTATACCATTCCATATTAGGTGACTTAACTGTCACATTATCTCCCTCAGTTGCAGAAACAGGTATTATCTTCACACTGTATAACCCTAACGACTCCGAAAGTTCTCTGATATCATTTTCAATTTCATGGAATCTCTCCTCGGAATAGTCCACCAGATCCATCTTATTAACCGCAAAGACAAAATACCTGATTCCCATCAGTGCACATATTCTCGCATGACGTCTGGTCTGTATGAGTACTCCCTGTTTTGCATCCACCATAACAATTGCCAGCTGGGCAAACGAAGCACCCACTGCCATATTCCTCGTGTATTCTTCATGTCCGGGAGTATCAGCCACGATAAAGCTTCTGTGATCAGTTGTAAAATATCTGAATGCCACATCAATCGTAATACCCTGCTCACGCTCTGCCATCAAGCCGTCCAGCAGAAGGGAATAATCAATATCTCCGCCTCTTGAACCGACCTTACTGTCAAGTTCCAGAGCTTTCTCCTGATCTGCATACAGCAGCTTTGAATCATACAGGATATGTCCTATCAGTGTGGATTTACCGTCATCCACGCTTCCACAGGTGATGAATTTTAACAATCCGCTCATATTAGAAATACCCCTCTCTCTTTCTTTTTTCCATACTTGCCGCTCCACCATCGGAATCAATAACACGACTTGTTCTCTCTGATTCGACGGAGGCAAGCGTTTCCTCAATTATCTCATCCAAGGTTGTGGCCGTCGATTCCACGCCACCTGATAACGGATAACATCCAAGTGTCCTGAAACGCACCATCTTCATCTCCGGCTTCTCATCCGGCTCTAACCTCATACGGTCATCATCCACCATAATGATATTGCCATCCCGGTACACCACCGGTCTCTTATCCGCAAAATATAACGGAACTATAGGAATATTCTCCTGCTTGATATACTGCCATATATCCTTTTCCGTCCAGTTGGAAATCGGGAACACACGAATACTCTCACCTTTATATATCTCCGTATTATAAAGTTTCCACATCTCAGGTCTCTGATTCTTAGGGTCCCAAGCATGCTGTGCATTTCTGAAAGAGAAGATTCTCTCCTTTGCCCTGGACTTCTCCTCATCCCTTCTTCCACCGCCAAATGCAGCAGTAAATCCGTACTTATTAAGTGCCTGCTTAAGCGCCTGTGTCTTCATAATGTCTGTATATGCAGAACCATGATCGAAAGGATTGATTCCCTGCTTCACACCATCCTCATTAATATACTCAAGCATCTCTATCCCGAGTTCTTTCGCAGTCTTATCACGAAACTCAATCATCTCCCTGAACTTCCATGTGGTATTCACATGCAGGAACGGGAAAGGCGGTTTCTCCGGATAAAATGCCTTCATTGCAAGATGCAGCATTACCGAGCTGTCTTTTCCTATGGAATACAACATGACAGGCTTTTCACATTCTGCCGCCACCTCTCTGATTATGTAGATTGCTTCTGCTTCTAATTCGTCCAAATGCGTTAAATTACTCATAATCCTCGTCTCCTATTACAGTTTCTTATCATAATTGCTCTAATCAGATCATTATTATCAATATTGGTTAGAACTGCTTCGATCTATATTGATTTCAGTTACAGTATGATCAGGCTTCTCTATTCTCCAATGCAGAACTCCCGGTTCTTCCTTTACTGTCATAATGCTTCCGTTTCCACCCACATCTGCTCCCAGGAAGAACTCAATCGCTCCCACCGGACATTCCTTTACACAGGACACACAGCCCCAGCAATCCTTCGGGTAACACATATGTGCTTTTCCCTCAGAAAGCTCAAACAGATTCCCCGGACATACATCCGTGCATTTTCCGCAACCGATACACTTTTCTTTATTGACTCTCACACTCATAAAATCATCCTCACTTATTCAAGACTCGCTTCCGCATGGTCGTAGTGTTCGCCACTTATAAGCGGTCGAAAGATTATCTTAATCTCTCCGTTCTCCATACGTGAATTAACATATCCGTAATAGGCCGGATCTTCATCAGGATAATCAAGATTCTCATTAAAGGCATGCCATCTGGTTTCCTTTCTTCCCTCCAGATGTGCTATAACGGACTTGCACACAACAAGTCGTTCCTTAAGTTCATAAACAAACAAAAGATCATGCATGGAGTCTGCTTTTAACTGCTCCGACAAATGAATCAGCTGCCCGATCTTATCCCCGGCAATGGCAAGCTGTTTCTCATTGTAACGATAATTCGTGGCAATTCCTCCGGCATATTCATCCATCACCTTCTGCATCGCTTCTTCAAGCTCTTCAACCGAATAGGCTGCTTTATCTGTTTCAAGAATATGCTCATAATCTGAAATCACCTGCTTTGCCTGTGTTTCAACCTTCTGTCTCAATTCATCTTCCGATATATTATCTCCAGGCTCATTTTCTGAAAACGATTTCAATATAGATAAGGCTGCTATCTTACCTTCTGCCAGTGCTCCCGTCACATACTTCTGAGGGCATCCGCCTGCCACATCTCCCGCAGCATAAAGACCTGAAATTGTGGTCTGCCTGTCAGTATCAACCCAATATCCGCTTGCCGTATGGCCTCCCACAATATACGGTTCAGTACCCTCAATCTCCACATCCTGTTCATTAGGAAGCTTCCCACTCTCAATCCACTTAAGAGTCTGGCTTGGAGCCATATTAAGATACGCCTTAAGAAGATCGTCTGACTGTTCTCTGGTAATACCTGTCGTCTTGAGATAACAGGGCCCCCGGCCCTCTACATTCTCACACACGGTACCATATACTCTCTCACTGGTGGTGATACCATATTTCGTCTCGTAAATATCTCCCTTTGAATTAATCTGCTTTGCCCCGACACCCTGAGCCAGAGTTCCTGTCGGTGCAATAGTATCCTTACATCTGAGTGCTATAAACCGCATCTCAAAGGTTGTCATCTCTGCCCCTTTTTCAATACCCATGGCATATCCCGCACCCGTATTAAACGGCGGATACCACATCTTATGCCTTGAGAATCCAGGATTATTCGGTTTATATAATCCGGCAGCCCCGCCCGTAGCAACAATCACCTTCGGAGCATACAGGACATATGCAACTTGATCCCTGACTGAAAATCCCACAGCTCCGTACACTCTGTTGTTATCAACAAGCAGTTCCGTTATATTTACATGATTAAGCACATCTATCTGTTCATGTTTTTTAACGGCATCCGCAAGAAGAGGCTTAATATTCTCTCCGTTTATCTTGATATTGCGGTTACCTCTTGCAACATATTCGCCGTTCTCATCCTTCAATATGACAAGTCCAAGCTCTTCCAGATCACGTGTCACTTCATTGAATTCCTCTGCAGCCGTAAGCAACAGATCCCTACGAACGATACCGGCAGCATCCTTCGTGGCATAATCCACATAATCTTCCGGAACATGCCCCTTAGTAATATACGCATTTAACGCATTCACTCCCGCTGCCAGACAACCGCTTCTTCTGATATCTGCCTTCTCCGCAATCAACACCCTAAGCCCTGAATTCCTTGCAATGGTAAGTGCCGCATAACAGCCTGCGGTGCCTCCGCCCAATATGAGCACATCAGTATATATTTCCTTGATTTCCAACTGTATATTCTTATTGTTAAATAATATCTCAGCCATTGATGCCTCCGCTTATATATAGTCCTCTATTCCTATCGGTATGCTAGGAATATATTATAAAATCAAAGACACAGACAACGTCTGTGTCTTTGAAAGGTATATTATCCCTTTTATCCTAGTTTGTCAATATGTTTTGTAGAATTATGAATACGTTTTCTTAATTTATTCCTCTATTCCTGTTGCCGGTTCAAAGATATTCTTCACTATCTCCTCATCCAACTTAGGTTTCTTCTGCATAGCCATTCGACGAAATTCATTCTGGGAACCGATCTTCTCCTGTCCCCGAAGATCCTTCTTCTCATATTCGCGACTGTCAGGGAGAAGAAAATGAGCTTTAAGATTATCCGCCAACTGAAGTTTCAATATATCAATGATCTCTTTCTTTATTTCTTCATCCTCCACAGGAAATGTAATCTCTACACGTTTATCAAGATTTCTTGGCATCCAGTCTGCACTTCCCATATATACCTCTTCAAATCCGTCATTATAGAAATAGAATATTCTCGAATGCTCTAAGAAATCACCTACAATCGAATGTACCGTTATATTCTCTGACACTCCGGGGATTCCTACCTTAAGACAGCATATACCACGAACTATGAGATCTATCTTAACTCCCGCCGCACTTGCCTTATATAGTGCTTCGATGATTACCGGATCACAAATGGAATTCATCTTGGCAACGATTCTTCCCTTCTTGCCTTTTCGGGCATTTTCCTCCTCCCGTTCAATAAGTCTCAGAAAACGATCCTTTAACCATATAGGAGCGACCATAAGTTTATTCCACGCCGGCGGCTCGGAATAACCCGAAAGCATATTAAATACAGCCGTCGCATCTTCTCCGATCGCATCATTGCAGGTCAGAATACCCATATCGGTATATTGCTTCGCTGTTACATCATTGTAGTTACCTGTTCCAAGATGCACATAACGACGAATACCATCCTCCTCACGTCTGACGACAAGCGCTATCTTTGAGTGAGTCTTGAGTCCCACGAGTCCATATATAACATGACATCCCGCCTTCTCAAGCATTCTCGCCCAGACGATGTTGTTCTCCTCATCAAAACGAGCCTTAAGTTCCACAAGAACAGTAACCTGCTTGCCATTCTCCGCTGCTCTGGCAAGGGATGCAACAATCGGAGAATTACCGCTTACACGGTAGAGAGTCTGCTTGATTGCCAGCACATTAGGATCATTGGCTGCCTGGGATATGAAATCAATAACCGGAGTAAACTCATAGTATGGATGATGAAGTAATATATCGTGCTCCTTGATCTGCTCGAATATTCCACGCTCCCTTTCCAATCCGGGTACAGGCTGAGGTATGAATTTTGCCAGTTTATATTCATCAAAGCCGTCAAGGCCATATGCTTTCATCAAAAATGTCAGATCAAGCGGTCCTTTGATCTTATACAGATAATTCTCATTAACATTCAACTGCTCCATCAACTTCTTTGTAAGCCGCCTATCCATTGTATCTGCTACTTCAAGACGGATAACTTCACCCCACTGGCGCTGCTTTAACTTACTCTCAATCTCTTTTAGCAGATCTGCAGCCTCATCCTCATCAATGGAAAGATCCGCATTTCGCATTACACGGTAAGGATGTGCCGAGAGCACAGTATAGTTAAGAAACAGCTTGTCGAGATTTCTCTCGATCACCTCCTCGAGAAGTATGATATCAGTCTCCCCTTCATTATCCGAAGGCACCTCGATAATTCTCGGAAGTACGCTCGGAACCTGAACTGTGGCAATATCCACAACGTCAGGCTGCTTCTTATCCTTTATCAGTGCACCGATATTAAGCGTCTTATTCTGAATAAGCGGAAACGGTCTTGAAGAATCCACCGCCATCGGTGTAAGCACCGGATAAACATTTCGTTTAAAATAATTATCTACATACTCCGCCTGCTTTTCGTTCAAATCCTCATGATGTCTGATCAAATGAAGCCCCACACCGTCAAGCTGCGGCAATAACGAACGATTTAATACCTTATACTGTTCTGCCATGAATTCCTTTGCTTCCGGAATGATCTTTTCAAGCTGCTCATTCGGTGTCATTCCCGCAATATCTCTCTTTTCATAATCCGCATGCACCATATCTATAAGTGATGCGATTCTTATCATAAAGAATTCATCCAGATTAGAGGCGGTAATACTTAAAAATTTCATTCTCTCAAATAAAAGATTACTCTTGTCCTTCGCCTCAAGCAGTATTCTTTTATTAAACTGAATCCATGAAAGTTCCCGGTTTTCAAAGTACTCAGGCTTATTGAATCTGTTCTTGTCTCTTTCCTTTTCTTTCATATATCCTTCTCCTTCTCTGTTATATGGTAGCACTTCTTTTCTGTCTTAGCACAGGTTTAATTCCGTACACCTGTTCAAAGAAGTCGGCCTTATCATCAAACAAACCTCGTTCCAATACCAGATCATACAATGTATCTACCGTTATCACAAGCTGCTTATCTTTAACCACTATCTGATAAGAGCTGGCCTTCTGTTTATGAGAGCGGTCCATGGCATTGGCTACCTTAAGAATAGCCGAAAGCTTAGCAATAGTCATGTAATCCCCATCACCCATTTTCTCACGCCCCTCATCATAGTCCGGAAATCCCGTGGAATTGAACCTTACTATATTGGCAACCTCCTCTCGTTCTCTGTGTGAAAGGCCCATTATTTCAGTTGACATAATAATGGAATATGAATTCTCTGCCGCATTTTTCATATTGATGAATTTACCGCAGTCGTGCAAAAGAGCCGCAATCTCTAACTGCGTTCTGTGACTGTTCTTAAGCTCATGAATCTTCTTGGTCTTGTCAAATATCTGGCAGGCAATCTTGGCAACATTTCTGTTATGCAGCTTATCACATTGGTATTTCTTCGCCATCTGTGAAACTGCCGACATAATATCCACATTAAAATCTCTGTTAAATGTAAGCTTCTTCGTCCTCTCAAGCTCATCGACAATAATTCCGTCACACAGATCGATCTGGGTAGTCCAGATCATATCAGCCTTAGACCTTTTCAGGAATATTCCGTATGTCATAGCAGCGGGAAGCAGCAGTGTTGCCCTCTCATAAGATATCTTATACTCTGCTGCAAGATCCGATGGGCTCTTGGAAAGAAGTCTGTCAAACATGACACTTAACTGCTCCGGTCCGAACTGATCAGTGATATTTAACTCCGGCACGATCTGAATAAGATACTTCGTCTCGTCACCGATGGCAATTATATTCTTTATCTGCTTATTGAACAGATAATAATTCTGAAAGGTATCAATCTCATTGGATATGTACTCCTCCATAACACGCTCTAAATGTGCGGTGTCCAACCGGAAATATTTTAGTCTGTCCCTGACTCTAAGTGCACCTATAGAGATATTCTGTGTACTTATAAGCTTTCCGTCATTCATAAGTGAAATCTGAACACTTCCTGCACCGATATCCACAATTGCAGTGTTCTTCTCCACAATCTTATCAAAATATTCTGCATTTACCGCCAAGCCCTTATACATGAGGAAACGATGCTCCGAATTGCTTAATATCCTTACCTCCATTCCCGTCCTTCGTTTGATAAGGTCAAGCACCATCTCATTATTCTTCGCCTCACGGATTGCACTGGTAGCATAAGCACGATATTCCGTTGTGTCATACTCCTTCATCTTCTTCATAAAACCGGACAATATCTCACAAAGTCTGTCAAGTGAGCCCTGCGATATATACCCATTCGCATAGGTATCCGATCCGAGTTCGATAATGCTGCTGGCGTAATCTAACAGACGATACCCTTTTTTTGCAGTAATCTCATATATCTTCATGGTAACGTCCGTTGACCCCACATCAATCGCAGCAAATATTTTGTACGCCATATGTATCCCTCCAAATCCGAATTCTGTTGTCTCTATTTTACAGATATTCCACGCCTTTGTCTATAGATATAAGGCTTATACTCTTTACCTCTCCGAATAAAAGCACCCGATAATCTTAAAATCCTCCGTCTCCGCCATGATACCTTTAAGTGCATTCTTTACGTCATTATCCGCAAGACTTCCCTGAAAATCAACAAAGAAGCAATACTCCCACTGTTTGTCAGGAAGTGGAACGGATTCGATACTGGTCATGTTCACATTATTGAATATAAAATGCCCTAATATATTATATAATGTTCCGCATTCATGATGTAGTGAAAATGAAATACTTACCTTATTGGCATCTTTCACATACTCCTTCCGATTGGAAACAATAACGAACCTTGTTGTATTGTCATCCGACACGTTGAGCTTCGGATCCAATATCTCCAGTCCATATATTTTGGCAGCCCTCTCACTTGCAATTGCCGCCTGTGAGAAATCTCCGTCTTCCCTGACCTTCTTTGCTGCCAACGCGGTATTGCTCATGCTCACCTGTTTAAAGCCCTTGTCCTCCAGATATTCCTTTGCCTGCATAAGTCCCTGTGGATGTGAGAATACGGTATGTACTTTAGATATATCCGTTCCCGGAAGCTGATCGACCCGGATCATCTGCTCACCTACAATAGAGAGTCCGAAGCTGTCTAACAGATTATAGATTCCGTTAACAAATCCTGCTGTGGAATTCTCAATCGGAAGCACTCCGTAATCCGCTTCTCCCTCCGCGACCATCCTTGCCACTTCGGCGAAATCCTTCACATTGGTTGCCTTGACATCCTCTCCGAAATATGCAGCAAGAGCTGTCTCTGCAAATGCCCCAGGCACTCCGGCATAAACTGCCCTTGTATCCGGCGTGATCACAATCTCATCTATCTGCTTATACATATTCCCGATAAAATGATCCTGATCCCCGATAGCACGATACTGATATCGCTTAGATATAGACATGATCTGGGTGAATATCTCCTGCACACTTTTTGAATTAAACTCGCCATGTGCCATACCGCCTAATTTCTCCAGTTTTTGCTGTTCCCTCTCCCTGTCATATATAGGCTTTCCTGTGGAACTCTTATACTTTGCAACCTCTAACGCCAGATCCATACGTTTTTCCAAAAGCCCCACGATCTGACTGTCCACCTTGTCAATCTCTTCTCTTGTAATACTCAAATCCTGTATCATGTCTTTTCTCCTTAATCAGTTATATTTATCTAACCTTCTAACTATTCATCCTTAATTTCTCCAGCAGCTCAACTATCGATTTATGGAACACAGGGTGAATGTAATACGGTGCGATTGCAGCCATCGGCTCTAACACGAATTCTCTCTTGGGTATCTCCACATGAGGAATCTTAAGGTCTTCTTCCATGATTATCTCATCATCATAAAACAATATATCCACATCCAAAGTTCTGGGACCCCAATGAATAAGTCTTTCCCTATGTGCCTCCTTCTCAACCGCCATGGCAGTTTCGAGAAGTTCTCCAGGGCTCTTTAAGGTTTCTATCTCCAAGGCACCATTTAAGAAATCATCCTGCTCCACATCACCGTAAGGCTCCGTCTCAATATAATCGGAAACCGCTGTCACCTTAGTATCCTTTTCATTATTCAGATAATCCACTGCAAGATCCAGATAGCCCTCTCTGTCTCCGATATTAGAGCCTATTGAAAGATAGGCCTTGTGCCATCTTCGCCTTATCGTAACCGATACATTATCCATATGTACCAGCACAGGTGCCCATGGTTTCTTGACCGTAATCTCAACCTCTTTCAAGACATCAAATGAAAGCAGAAGCTTTTCGGCAATGCTTTCTGCCAGACATTCAATAAGCTTAACCCGTTCTCTCTCCACAATTTCCTTAATCTTTTTACAGACCTCACTGTAATCTAAGGACTCCGTAAGTTCATCGACTTTTCCCGCCTTTCTTGTATCCAGGAAAAGTTTTGCGCTCACAATGAATTTCTGCCCCAATGCGGCTTCTTCTTCGAACACTCCATGATGTCCGAAAAATTCAAGATTCTCGATATAGATTTGATCCATATACTGCACACCTCCCTGCTTTATTCCATCCGGCTATTGTCTTATCCATTTATCAGAAAAATCCTTCCGGAGATATATCAGATATAAGTCATCTTCCGTTCAATATTGCTTCTGCCATCTTAAGTGCCCGCAGATTCGCTTTCACATCATGTACACGGAATATCCTGCAGCCTGCCTGATATCCGATCACCGATGTTGCGATTGTTCCTTCCTCACGTTCCGTCACCGGAAGATCAAGAGTAAGTCCGATCATTGACTTTCTTGAGGTACCGAGAAGCACCGGATATTCCAGTTTACATAATTCTTCCAAATGATTCATCATAACAAGATTCTGATTAAGATCCTTTGCAAAACCGATTCCCGGATCTATCGTGATATTATCTCTTGAAATTCCGGCTTTCAAAGCAATATCAATGCTTTCCTTAATATCTGCAATAACATCTTCTACGAAATTATTATATCCATACGGATTATCACTGTCATCCCCACTTGTATCAGACTTTTCCCGGTTATGCATAAGGCAACACGGAATACCTGCATCTGCGATTACCTTAGCCATACTTAATTTCCCATTATCTTCCCTGTCTGTATCTTCTTTATCCTCACCCGGAACAAGTGTATCCGATATACCGCTTTTCCTGACATAATCCCATTTCAGTCCCCATATATCATTGATAAGGTCTGCACCTGCCGTAATTCCCGCTGCCGCCACGGCAGACTTATATGTATCAAGAGATACCGGAACGTCGAAGCTCTCCTTGAGCTTTTCTATTATAGGGCAGACTCTTTCAATCTCTTCACTATCAGTAATCTTTATATGCCCCGGTCTTGTGGACTCTCCACCAACATCAATGATATCCGCGCCATCCGCTATCATCTGCTCGGCATGGCTCAACGCCTGATCCATATCGTTATATTTCCCTCCATCAGAAAATGAGTCCGGTGTAACATTAAGTATCCCCATTATGTAAAAATGTTCATCAAAATCAAATGTCTTACCGCCGATTATCATTTATGTTGTCTCCTTTGTTCTTTATATTAATTTAGGTGATTGCGAAACTCTTGTTTATATCTTCAGAATTGTACATATTATACAGTTCCATCACAGGCACGCTTTCGCTGCTTGTCGCACGCAGCGGTACATAATGC
>CAJOLO010000025.1 GCA_905235345.1 uncultured Lachnospiraceae bacterium | reverse complement strand
GAAATGTCATACATGACATTTACCTACAAAGTGGAAGCAATGGATTTTATTATCAAAGATGATCAGAAAGAACTTCAGAACCGCATTCATCAATGTATCATCAACGCATACTCAAAATATTCTTCTTCCAACAATAATGCGGAAGCAAACTTTCTTGTCAAAATGTCTGACAAAGAATACTGCATTCCCTATAATGATATCCTCTATTTTGAGACATCCGCAAATCCTCATAAGGTTCTCTTGCACACAGTCAGCAGTATCATGGAATTTCAAGGGAAACTCAAAGACATTTCGGAGGTTTTGGACGAACGATTCACTCTATGTCACCGTTCTTTCCTCATCAACAAAAACCATATCAAAGAAATTAATTTAAAAGACCGTACCATGACTATGAGTAACAATGATATCTGCGTTGTCTCCGCAAAAATGATTAAAACATTAACAAAATGAGGGGATTTCCCCTCATCTCTATGTCAACCCTTTCCCCATACGGACAGAAATCGGGCAGGTCACCCCACCACATAAAGTTACAATATTCGCTTCTTTATTAACCGTCACCACATTTTCCTTATTGATTAAAAAGGAACGATGGCAACGCACGAACCGCTGATCCAGATCTTTTTCAAGATCTTTCATTTTTCCGATAAATTCCAGTTTGCAATTTTTTGCATATAATATAATTTTCCGACTGTTCTTTGCCACCTCAAAATACAAAATGTCGTCATAAGGAATCGCCTTCACCCGATCACCCATCTTAACCATATAATTTTTTTTGACATCATCCGACTGCTGATCACTTAACTGGTGACAATTGATTAGACACTGATGAACACGATTTTTGATTTCCCTAACATTGTCCTTAATAATAAAGTCCATCGCTTCCACTTTATATGAAAACGTCATGTATGACATATCTGAATGGGTGGTCACAAAAATAATGTAACATCTCGGTTGTATTTTTCGGATCTCACTTGCCAATTCAATTCCATTCATATCCGTATTCAAGTCAATATCCAAAAAAAATATTCCCGTCTGCTGTTCTCCTTGAATCGCATCCAATATAACCCTCGGATTCCCTGTCGAAACTGCAATCTCAAATTCAAAATCTTCTACTTCAATGATATCTGAAATACAGACCGTAAGATAGTCTCTCTGTTCCGCATTATCTTCACAAACATACACTTTCAGCATTCTTCTCCTCCTCAAAAACACAGCCTAATCAATGTTTCGATATCTGTTCTGTTATTCTCTATAAATTCTTTTTGTACCGTATATCCCTGCTCAATCCGATCAATCACTTCCAAATCCATGAATTGATCCCTCAACCATTCCGAAATCCGATCTGCCTCCGGCAGCTCCCGATAATCAATCTTTCTGTCTAAAAGAGGGAGTATATCCTTAATCACAGGCATTCCATCTTTTAAACCTACACTTTCTGGCATAACCGGCCTACCACTCAAAGACCACACAATTGCAATGAGCTCCCCGTATTTTTGATAGCACTCCGAATTACATTTCTCCTGCGTCCACGTAAAATCTTCCATGTACTCGACAAATCCGTATCCGTCATATAATAAAGAGTTTTTTATATAATTCCTGTTCCTGTAATTGATATTTTGATTAAACCATGCAAGATACTTCTGATAACCACTCTCTCTTGATGCATCCCCATTCACATACAATACCTTTTGATTCCGACCAAAAAAGAGAAGTGCCCGGTCTTCTGTCTTCCACACAATTTCACAGAAATCCAATTCCCTAATCTCGCCAAAGAACGCATATGCAATCGCCTTATTATGATTTTTAACCTTTTTAATTATATCGTCCATACTCCTGCTACTTATCATACTTTCTTTTCTACAATCCGGGACACAATTCTCTATTTTTTCTGCCGTCCTTATTATCATCAAAGTAAGCATCGTTACTTACTGATTTCCATCCGATTAAATTTACCAATGGCAAACATTCCAAAAATAACAATTCCCTCAATACAGATTCCAATCCCAAACAATATACTATGCAAATCCGACATTGTTGCAAATGCTTTGAAATAATAAGGAACCAGCATTTTCGATGGTTCTGGAAACAATCCTGTCACAATACTGCTAACTACCAAAAGCACCGAAACAATACCTATCATAGTTCCGCTATTGTGTATATACAATGCCAATACAAATGCAATCACTGACCAACTTATCATTGAAAGATATGTTTCCATAAATACAAGATATGTTTCCCACGCTGTGTCAAGAACTTCCTTACTTCCCCATATCACCATACCTGTAACAGATGCACTTAGATAACTCACTAAGATGATTACAAACATGGTCACGAATACTGCAATAATTTTTGATAATAACACAACAACTCTTTTATGTCCACACAACAGTGGCAACTTCAGTGTACCGTTGTTATATTCGTCTATTACCAAGAAACAAACTAAAATAGTTGCAAATATCGGAAGCACAATGTCAGAAAGAACAGAAAGAACCTGCAATGGGAATGCCCCTCCTGTCACCATAGAAATAGTTTCTTCCGGTAAAGTGCCTTGTTTCTCAACAAAACTTAGAATCACTCCCATCAGAACACTAACCAATACCATAATCAATGAAAAAATAATAAATCTATAACTCTTATAAATTTTGCATAGTTCATTTTTTATATTTTTTATCATTTTTCTACCTCAACTTTCAATCCATACTATATTACACGTCAAACGGTATTCTTTCTAAACATCTCATAATAACTGTCTTCAAGACCATTCTCTAATTCTGTTATATCACCATTAAATAACATCTTACCATTTTCAATCATAACAATCTTATTACATATCTTTTCGATATCATGTAACAAATGTGATGATATTAATATTGCCACATCTTTTTCCGCCGCCAACCATTCAAGAATCTCATAAATGTCCTTCATTCCATACGGATCCAGTCCATTAGTAGGCTCATCTAGCACCAAAAGTTCCGGATCATTTAACAACGCTCTTGCCAAACCTAATCTTTGTTTCATACCGGTAGAATATGTCTTTACTTTTTTATCCGCAGCTTCTGACATCCCAACAAGCTCCAATACCTCATCTATTTTTTCATCTGACACATTTTCATACAAATTGGCAACCATCTTTAAGTTATCTTTCCCCGACATATACATAAAAAAGGGAGATGACTCCGAAGCATATCCGACCTTTCTCATAAAAACTTCCGATTCTTCATAAAATTTGATTTCTCCTTCATCCTTCCTGATCAACATCATCAACATTTTCATAGTTGTTGATTTCCCGGATCCGTTTGGTCCAACCAAGCCCAGAATATCTCCTTTATCAATAGACAGAGAAAGTCGATCTACTGCTTTTTTGTCTTTATAATTTTTTGAAAGACCTGTTACCTGTACTATATTTTTTCCCATACCGTCACTCTCCTTTTTTCTTTCTGCATATAGCATATCATTTCTTGAATCTTTTAAATAAAAAAGTCCTAAAATACTTTTTTTTTGCATTTTTTGTAATTATCTATCATAAATCAGTACGACCATCTTAGCCGATGGTCTTCTCCTGTACTATATGGAGGGGATCAATTCACTCCATATACTTTGCTGTTTTTTTTATCATTCAGGCGGGATGCAATAACATCAACTATTTTTTTCAATAGTATTATACTTATGATCACTCCAACAATACGAAATTCGTACATATAATCTACGACTTTGTAATGATGCGATATTCCATAAGAAATAATATTAAATACTTTTTTTGCTTCACAATATATAACCGCTCCATAAAAGCTTACCGAAACTAGAAAATATACTATATATAGGCCTTGAAATTTATTTTCTTTCCCTAAAACCCAATTCTTAAACTGACTAAATGATCCTTTTCTTAAATTAGGTCTTTGTAACAATGTGCTCAGAATAAAATATCCATCTAATGGAAGTAATGGAGAAAGATTTGCCATTAATAACGATAGATTTGTTGTAACACCTATTAATAACAGATTTCTAGCATCACCAGTCATCAGCTGCATTAAGATCAAACATATAGATGCAATCACAAGATTCACATAAACTCCCACAGACCATACATAAATACGTTTTTTCGGTTCAAGAGTGTATATACCCGGGATTTTTACATAAAACATCGGTGTACCTATATACAATGCAAAAACAAGTTCCTTGGGTTTTAATCCAAAATGATAACCTACTATTGCGTGCCCCAGTTCATGTAATCCAATACTCACAATAAATACGACAAGCATCCAACCTATTCCGAAAAACAGTGAATCATTCAGCTCATAATTCTTCAATGTAACAAATTCACGCCAATTCATCAAAGCTAAAACTATTCCGATCACATTCAATATAATACTACCGACCAATAATTTTAATGCATGCTTTTTTCCTAAAAAAGAAAACAGATTACATAATTTATCTAACTTCCATTTTTTGATGGTAATTGATAAATAATCCATCTCTTGTTTTTCTAAAACCACATCCTCCGGCGGATTTTCCAAAAGGCCTGCTTTGCCTATCCATTCACAAAGCTTTTGCACATCCAGTTTTATTTGATGTAAATTTATCATGTTCTCACTGATTTCTTTTATTGTAGTTTTACCATCCATATATTGTATCGCAAGTTCAACAGCTTTCTTATTATCAGAACTTAACTGAATATAACGATCACATAATTTACTCCCCATGGAATATGTGCTTCCGCCTTTTTTCTGAAATAAAACAGTGATTTCTATATCTTCCGCAATTTTAGGACAGTATTTATCATCCTGCATTTTCATATAATGTTACCTCCTTTTGCTTTAAATAAATTCGATAAATTGCCTGTTCCATCATTTGACGATACATATCACAGCTTTCTTTACTTGGGTGGAAAACACTACCTGTCTCTAACAAGTTGAAACCAAGACATCCGAAGCAACTGTTCTGCATAAAGCATCCCTTACACTCGGGAATATTCTCCTTCTTAAAATCGAACAATCGCTGTCTTATTTCTTTAAATTTTTCCCGTCCCATAAAGTCTTCATCATATATATTACCCATACATAAACTCTTATCATCTGTAAACAT
This sequence comes from uncultured Lachnospiraceae bacterium, assembly GCA_905235345.1. Classification (GTDB taxonomy): domain Bacteria; phylum Bacillota; class Clostridia; order Lachnospirales; family Lachnospiraceae; genus CAG-590. The sequence continues at coordinate 15,417 of CAJOLO010000025.1, read as the reverse complement.
AAAGCATGGATACACATCTCCATCAATGGAAACAGACAACGTATTCAGACCTGCTGTACATAAATATTGTGTTTTTGCTTTTTTATAAATATTATCTATCATTCTGGATGCAATGGCATATGTATACATCGGCACCTTATCGGGATTATCAAATATGTCATCTATTGACTGTATAAATGCCTTCCTATCCTCTAATACATAATCACATGATTTTTCACCACCCGCTGCTGTTATATGCAAAGGCACATTTCCTACATTTTCTCTCATAAAATGTATTACATCTCCAATTGCTACATCGTGATCAATATGTTTCTGATTATAAGTAACTTCAATTGTACCGGGTTGTCCTGTCTCCTTTTGAAGCCATTTTATATTAGATAAAATCTTGTCTGAGGTTCCACTACCATTTACTGTAACTCTCATGATGTCGTTTACCAAAGGAACACCATCGTAGCTTACCGTGACAGCAATATTATATTCTTTTACTAAATCTATAAACTCCTGATTTATTAAAGTTCCATTTGTTACAAGTCCAATTTGAGTATTTTTTTTATTCTTACGTACATACTCACACACATACTTAATCAACGGCATATTCATAAGTGGTTCTCCGCCAAACAATTGAATTACCGATATATTTTCATATTTTTCATAAAAAAGTTCTAACGCGTCCTTACATACTTTTAAAGACATAATCCCTTCATCGGACTGATACGAACCTCCATTTGCATAGCAGTAACGACATCGAAGATTACACGCATTTGAAATGTTTAGTACAAGCTTGTATAAACCTGACTTGTTATTTTTCTTTTCATTATTCAAATCTACTGTATTCGGTTTTTTCATAAGTAAAAGTTGATTTTTCAGTGCTGCTAATTCTTTATCTGAAATATTATAGGTTTGAATAATATTCCGATCGTCCATATTATTATTTAATGCTTCAATTATATATTTTGTATTATTGTTAATTTCAAAAAATCTCATACTTTCAGGGACATAAGCAAGTATCCCTTTCTCTCTTTCAATTATCTTTATATCCATAGTCTTATCTCCCATTTTGTATTTACGGCAGGCTTTACACCACCTGCCGTATCATTTAGTTACAATATTATCCTTTATAACAAAGGACTCCGCAATATGCTCCTCCAAGACAACTCAATCCACATACCATTCCACCAGGTTGAATGCTTTCCTCCAGGATTGCCACCTCATCTAATTTTACTTCCTCAAAAAATACGTTTTCAACTTGATCTGTTTCAAAATTCATATTGTCTTTCTCCTATTCATATCTTATTTTTTATAGCATCAACACATAATTCCGCAAAGAGATCCAACACATCCAACACCGCAAATGATTCCGGCAGCAGGTGTAGCTGTATCCTCCATAATCTCTGTTTCTTTTATATCCACTTCTTCAATCATAAATTCTTTTTCTTGCATTATATTTTCTCCTTTATTTCATTTAATTAACATCCACATATAGCGCCACCACAACCAAATCCACATATAGCTCCGCCACAAAGTGCTGCACCACATATAGCGCCAACAATGCCAGGAGCTTGCGTATCAGTTAATATGTCAATCTCTTTTAACTCTACTTCTTCAAATTTAATGTCTGTTTCTAATTCTCTTAATCCATTCATTTTTTAACATCCTTTCGTAAATAAATTTGTTTTTGACACATAAAAAATTCCACTCGAGTTTTCATTTTTCATATATGCCTTTCCCTGTTTGAATCTAATGATAAACTTAATACTATCATTGTTTTCAGGTTGTTAATTCTTTCCCATGCATGTTTTTAATTATCTCCCTGGAACAATTGGAAGTATAGCACATAACTATAACCTTATTTAAAAAAATCACAAACTGCCAATTTCCTTGTTTTTTCGTTTCGATGATTTTACACTCATCACTCTATAAATCATTTTAAGGACATATATCATCTTCAGAATAAAATATCCCTCAATATCTTTTTCAATAACAAAAAGCGGCGTCACCGCCGCTTTTTGCCTATGTGCCTTATATGATCAACAGACTCTACTGCTCTTGTTCTTCTTTCAGTGCAAGATAATCATTCATATCATTAATAAGCTGATCAACATCCATGCCATGAACCATTGCAGCCTCCTCTAAGCTCTCCATCTGTGAAGACGGACAACCCACGCAATGCATCCCGCTCTGCATAAGAATCATCGCATTGCCCGGATCAATGGAAAGTATCTCACCAATCAACATATCTTTACTAATCGTCTGTGCCATAATCAATTCCTCCTATTATAGTTCCGCATCTTCATTTCGTGTGATGCGATTGTTTATATTATTATCATATTGTGTCAGTTCATATATAATTATGTCCTGAAACTTTATGTTTTAGTATCGAAAATAATATACCCATCAACGATGCGTCCCATTATAATATGTTTGAATATAAAATGCAAGACAATTCTCATTACTTTATATATCAATTGCATTGTTGCCGTTAGTATACTGCGATAGTGAGATATGTTGCATTTTGCTGCGTCATGCACTCTCATCGACAGTAAGGCAATTGCGTCCGTTTTTCTTGGACTGATAGAGTGCAGCGTCCGCCCGTTCGATATTCTTGTCCAGACTCAGATTCGTATCGATGCATACGGCGCCGATGCTGACCGTCATGTGTATCTCGTCTCCATTTTCAAGACAGACCGGTGTTTCACGAATTTCCTTCAGCAGCATGTTCAGCTTTTCCACGGCAGAAATCCGACCGTTGGTGTAGATACCGATGAACTCGTCTCCGCCCCAGCGCCCGGCTATACAGTTTTGGTTCATCAGGCTTTGTATGCGCTGCGATACAAAAGCCAACGCCTGATCCCCCACTGAATGACCATAGGTATCATTGACATACTTGAATTTGTCCACGTCCAGCATAAAGAGCATAGCTCCCTCCAGACGCCCTCTGCGGCTTTGCTCACCATAGCGAAGTAAAAAGGATTTACGATTGGAAATCCCTGTGAGCTCATCCACTGTCGCAAGCTCGATGATGCGTCGGCGGTAACCAAACAGGATTCTGGTCATCAGGAATAACGAGATGATAAACAGAGCGCACAGACACACAAAAAATACGTTGGCATATCTGCCCAGCTGCGACATCAGCTTGCTGTTGCGCGCAAGTATCACCATGCGGCTGTCGGTGCCGATCACAGGCCGCGTGGTACAGTAGATCACATTCAACAAGCTTCGTTCGGATACCCAGGCACCATCAATGAAGTGCAGCGTACCCTCGCGCATGAGATATGGTTCCGCCGGAGAGAACAGGTTCTCCCCGGCAAAAAGAGGCTCGCCGGTTATAAGATCGCGCACAGAGCTCACCTGAACTAATCCCTGCCGGTCAGTGATAACGATATCCAGATCGTGCAGGTTGGCGTAAATCTCCAACAGATGCCGAATCTCCGGATCTGCAAGTCCGTCATCCACTGTCTCCATCTTTGCGTCGAGATCAATCTGAAGATCGGTGGCGATGACGTTGGTCTCGCGTTCAGTATAATAATGAATAACATGGTTCATGGCAATTACTGAAGCCGCAGCAAAAGACGCGAAGATGGCAAAGACCACGACGTAGACCAGAATCAACTCAAAATCACCCTTCATGCCAAATCTGGATTTCATTGCGCACCTCCTTCGCTGAAGATTTCGGAAAGCTCAGCGTATTCATTGTCCCATTCGACCTGGTATTCCTCGCGTCCCAGCCAGCCGGGTCTCAGATCGAGATTCTGCTCGTGAAGAAACCGCTGAAATTCCTCACTTTCAACGGCTGCTTTGGCATCGCGCTCAAATGCCCGGATGGCTTCCTCAGGCGTTCCGTCGATATAGAAAATGCCTCGTCCGGGACCATAAAAGCAGTCAATCCCCAATTCCCCCGCACAGGGAATCGGCTCATCATAGCCGTTGATCGTCACCGGCTCCTCAGTGCAGCTAATCACAATGTGCAGCTGCCCCGAAGATAGCATCTCAGTCGCCTCGCCCGGTCCGCAGATGGCCAGGTCAATGACACCGTTCGCCACATCTTGAAGCATCGTCTGTCCATCCTGGTAAGGCACGAGTTCCAGCGTGTCGTCGAAGGCAGTGCTCGCACAGGCGCTGTCCAGACCCATCAGGCTCATCAGACCACACCGAAGCTCGCCGGGATGTTCGAGCGCATAGGAATGCACTTCTTCATAGCTCTTTCGGGGAGCATCGGGGGCAGTCACGAACAGGTTGCAATCGTATACCAGACGGCAGAGAGGATGGATCGAGTGATAGACATCATAGTCGGTCTCACCGGAAATCTGCATCAACAGCAACGACTGCGTCCCCAGCAGATAGAAATAGCCGTCGGCTGGCTTGGTCAGGGCATACTGCATACCGGCGATGCCGCCGGAACCGCTCTTGTGCTCAATGACAACATCGGTACCGCTGGTCTCCAGAAATGATTTCCTGAATGCCTGAAGCGTTGTATCGGCTCCGCCGCCTTCACCCCACGGACAGGTAATATCCACGATGTACTGCCACTCCCAGTCCTCTGCAGACTGCATGTCCTCATCCCTTTTTTCACAAGCGGAAAGAGGCAGGCACAACAGAACACACATAATGCCCAGAAAAATCTTCTTCACAGAATTATTACGGATAAACAGTTTGACAATCGTTGATTTGGACAATAACGATTGTCTCGCAGTCATTCTTATTGAATTGTGTTCATTTTCACTGTAAACACGCATTTTATATTAACCTCGTACCCCTCAACGTTCATCATCCCCCATATAATCAATCATCCTTATTACTTACTTAATCTTAGCATTTTGACGGACCTCTGTCAATTGGGAATTGGGCAGGCTATACTTCTCCTTAAGCTTACGATTGATCTCGTCCGCCTGTTTCACATCCAGAAGATAATATACCCCGAATACGATAATATACACCAGTGCAACCGATACCATCATCAGACAAATGCCTGCCGGATTGAGATTGATCCAGCCAAACCAATATCCGCTGATTACCATGGTTACGCAAAGTCCCAGATAATGCAGTATAATGCCGAACCATTCCGGCACCTTACTCTTACCTTCCCTCGGAAGCAGGGTAACCGTTACCAATGTGGTAATAAATCCTGAAATAAGTATCTGCCACAATGTATTACCCGGTATCTTTTCCGCTCCGACCAATGCAAGATTTCCCGCAACTACAAAGAGGATTCCTGTGGTGATGTAAAAATACCATTTTATAAAATCCTTAAGCACTCTCATGATAAACTCCTTTCCGACTATATGTCCAACTTCTTTTTGACCTCTGCCACATACTGCCTTGATATAATGATCTTTTCTCCGTTTTTCAATCTGGCCTCAAACCGCCCGTTAAAGATTGGTCTAAGATATTCCAGTTTCTCCAGATTGACGATGGCAGACTTGGAAATCCTGACCATATCCGTATATTCAAATTCCTTTTCGATCTCATATAATTTTTTCCGGACCTCATATACTCCGTCTACGGTATATGCAAACACCTTGTTGTCCACCGATTCAAAATAATATATCTCTCCAGGCAACAGCTTAACAATCTTATCCTCAAGATATCCGGTTATCTGTGCGTTCTCATTTTTTAAAGCATTGATCAGATCAAAAATCCGGTCATCCAAATGCCGGCACCTGACTATTATTTCATCCTCCTGTTCGGGAGTTGGACTTTCTATTGTAATCCTCATGCTTTCCTCCTTATATACGCCCAAAACATATCCTTCCCGTAAACTATCCATGGCCTAATAAATAATTGCGAAACTCCTTATTATACTTAAATCTATTGTGCATATGTGCATATTCTATAGATTACATAAGCAGACCTTGGCGCAGGCGTTGGTACTTACATGAGTGTGTAACACGAATTTAGTACCATTACGCCATTCCATTACCGGTCTGCTTTCCTGCCATACTTTAGGACGCATACATCCGCTCCCACAAATACAAACGCAGTGATCACCAGTATCATACATACTTCCGGCACATCCAACAGATGCTCCATTGCCTTTATATCAATCCCCATCACTTCCCGGTATCCGGCAACCACTTCCTCCGGCACACCGTAAAAAGTTTCTGTGACCATCGTATCCAGCATTGCTGATCTGAAAAGCGCTGTACTGTATATGATCGGAGTCCCCTTGATCACCGTCTGCACACCATCGGACAAGGTTCCGACCGGAATATAGATTCCTCCCAGAAATCCAACCAGAGTACCGATCACCGTTCCGATTCCGCTCCATGCACCTTCCGTCTTCGCCAGCAGTGCAAACAGATACATGATTGCCGCATAGAGAAATGCGTTCAGACATATAATTCCCAATATCTGAAAATGCCCTGAAACAGAATACATCGCCACCCCTTGGGCTTTACCATATAATTCAGTAATAATAAGAGTAAAAATGCACACCATTACCGCAGCTACCCATGCCGTTGCAATGTAACTTGCTGTTATGATAGCGCGATTGACCGGTGCTGTGTATATGGAATTTAATTTTCCGTTTATCCTGTCTTTGATCATGGTAGAATATACCGCCAAAGTCACCGTTACCGCATTGATGGAAATAATCCCGGCACAGGTCCAGTAATAAATCATCATTTTCGCATTTTCCTCATCCGCTGCAGTGTCTCTTCCCGGAAACTGACTTAACAGACCTGTGATACTGTCAATATTCATATCTCCCAAAAAGAATACCATAAGTGCGATTACGATCACCATGGATAACAGAGAGAAAAATACTGCTCCCCTGTCCCGAAAATACAACTTTAGATTGCGCCCTGTAAATACAAAAAACTGTCTCATCCTATTTCCTCCCTTCCCACTGCATTCAAAAAGACATCATCCATATTCCCCTGTATCACTTCAAATCCACTGATATAAGGTTTGGCAAGCTCAAGAATCGGCATTGCCTGAAGTGTCTTTTGAAGTGCAATATCCACCACACCTGAATCAGATATATTAATATCTCTTACTCCCTGTTCCCTGATCTGTTGACCCAGCTCCTCCCAGTCATTTTCCACTCCGTATAATCTGAGTTTATCCTTTGCATACCGGTCTTTCAGTTCAAATGGCGTCCCGGATGTCACGATATTTCCCTTGTCCAGAATAATGATCTGATCTGCCTCCGCTGCCTCTTCCATATAATGAGTAGTAAGAAATACCGTCATCTTCTCATTTTTCTGTAATCCGGCAATTGTTTTCCACACATCCTGCCTGGTTGCCGGATCAAGCCCTGTAGTCGGCTCATCCAAAAATAATATCTCCGGAGTGTGCATCAGTGCCGCAGCAATCTCACAACGTCTTTTCTGTCCTCCCGATAACGTCCGGTATCTCTTCTTCATAATTTCTTGAAGTTTTAACACCTCACTCAACCGCCTGCACTGTCTCTTTGCTTCTATGCTGGTAGCTCCGTGAAGAATCCCTCTGCAGATGAGATTCTCTTCCACGGTCAGAATGTCATCCAGACAGTTTTGCTGATACACGATTCCTATTTTCCTTCGTATACCGGGATCATCCCTTCCAAGCTTCTCCCCGCAGATAGTAACCTCGCCTTCATCCGGCAAAAGCAGTGTCGCAAGCATATTGATCACCGTTGTCTTGCCGGCTCCGTTTACTCCAAGAAATCCCAGAAGAGATCCTTTTTCCACACCAAATGAAATATGATTTACCGCCATATGACCGTCATATGACTTTGTAAGATCTTTAACTTCAATAATACGATTCATGACCCAGACTCCTTTCTTCTGATACCTCATCAGGTAATTGCGAAACTCTTGTTTATATCTTCGGAATTGTACATATTGTACAATCCAATATACAATATAATAAGTTTCGCAATTATCTAATACCTCATGTGTTGCAACTGCGTGCCCGGTTCATTCCAGGCATCGTAACAGGAAAAAGAAACGGTTTCAATAGGTCTTACGGTAAGTTGCGTTTCAAATATGGTAAGTTGCGATATAGCTATATGAACGTATTACGTCAGCGGCCTCTTTCTGCAGACAGTGGTCATATAATCTTTATAGTCCGGACTCAAAAGCAAGTCTTGAGATTTCTTCAACCGGATTAAAAAAGCCATGAAGCATTTAACTAATACTTCATGGCTCTGTTTTTTACAGATACTAATTTTCATTACTGTTTGTGCGCCGCCAACTGAAAGGTGATGGGATAGGGATTAAAAAGCAGCTTACTCAGATAGGTAATAAGTTTCGTAGTCTCAAAGATAATACCGTTGATGGCGTACTTTAATCTACCGGATAACATATCTTCCATCTCTCTCGCTCTTAATAGAGACAGAATAGAATTTCTTTGCAGCATTATAAGATAAACCGTATCCACTGCACCTGCAGTCTCATAAGCCGAGTGCATGGCCAGTTGCGGAAGCCCGATATCCACTGCAGTGACAGATACTCTTGTAGTGGCAATATTGCCAAGCGTGGAACCGCCTGCTATATCCGAACGGTTCACATAGGTCTGCACCGGCACATCTGCCAGCTCACACACCTTACGGAATATTCCCCCTGATACTGCATCCGTGGTATACTTCTGATTAGCATTATACTTTATGACAATTCCTTCATTTAACTTAGGTCTGTTGGTGGGATCAGCCTTATCGGTATGGTTCGGATGAACTGCATGGGCATTATCCGCAGACACCATAAAACTGTTCGTATATAGCTGTCTTATCTGCTCCTCGTCTTTTCCGAAAGCATGATTGATCCTTTTAAGTACATCCTCAAGAAATGATGAGGCCGCACCCTGTTTTGTGGAACTTCCCACCTCCTCATTATTGAACACACAGCAAACCGGTATGGAAGAAGTACTCTTATCGTCTCCACCCGCTTCCACAAATCCCTTCATGGTTGCGTATGCACATTGCAGATCGTCAATCCTCCCGCTACCGATAAATTCATTGTCGGCTCCATACATTGTTCCCTTATTTCTGTTATACAGGAAAAGATCCGTATCTAATATATCCTCCTCCGGCACTCCAGCCTCTTGTGCAATCACCCCGAGAAGAACATTTTTGTCCGCAGTCAATTTATTTAGGGCAACATCCTGCAGTTCATTCATGTCCGTTTTATTCAAAGAATCATCTTGCAGTTTGTCCGCAGTCAAATTTAAATCACTGTCGGTATTGTCCGCTCCGTTATAATCACCATCGTTTCCGGCAATATTTATCTGTGCAAAAAGCGGCAGCATATCCTTCTGCGCATTCCATGAGTATCCATCATTGGTCTTTCTTTCCATATGTATTGCAAGACTCGGTATCATACACAGATCCCTGTCAATATTAACAAGCTTAGTCTCCACGCCATCCTCAGTCCTTACCACAATACGTCCGGCAACGGAAAGCGGTCTGTCAAGCCAGGTGGACATTATCATTCCGCCATACTTCTCAGTATTCAACTTAACGTAACTGTTTTCGACAGTTATCCCGGCATTGGGTTTTATCTTAAATGAAGGCGAATCACTGTGACTCGCCATTATCTGAAATCCTGAATATCCGCATTCCTCAGATTCAGCCTGCACTTCTCCGGATTCCGGAATCCGAAATGCTATAATAGAAGAATCATCTCTTGTAACATAATATCCTTCACCCTCCGAAAGCTTCCAGGCCTCTCCTTCATACAATCTCTTATAGTCGTTATCATCTAACATCTTCGCAAAATTACTTACTGCATAGTATGCATTGGGACTTTTATCAATAAATGTCAAAAGCTCCTTATTGATCTCCTTAACCGAATTCTTATCCATAATGTGTTCTTCGCCTTTCTTCTATTCTTTTCCCCGTATCAGACATTTCTTTCCCTGAAATGCAAATCCGTACTTAAGGATATTCTCCTCCGCTTTTATTTATTCTCGTTTACATATGTATTGACTCGATTTTGTATAATCTCTACCGTATCCTCCGGATTTTTATCTCCGGCAAAATACACCTTTGCCTCATCCAGTACAATCTGCATTACCGCATCATCGTATACCACACTCTTATTGGTAGAATCAATTATTCTTTTATACGTCTCTGCCTCCTCTTCAGTCATCGGACGCAGTGGAATTTGAATACTTCCATAATTCACACTCCCCTCACGCGGAACAATATCCAACCCCAGAGAGTTGGTATATGGCTCTTTCGCCATATTTGCCTCTAACATTAGATCAAAGCAATCCTGTCTGACCGATTGTTCCTCATAAATATCTGCATACTTAGCAAAAAAATCTTTCGTCAAAAAGGAACGCAAGAATTCCCATGCCTCATCCTTATTATCTGATTTTGAATATATTCCGATTTGACCGTCAAACAAAAAATAACTCCCCTGTCGATCATCCGTTGGATATCCAATATAATTCACATCTTCTCCGAATATCTCCCGGGAAGCTAAAAACGCATTCACATCCAGATATCCTTCTTTAAGAAGCACCTTTCCATCCCGATACCGTCCATACGGGTTTTCCTCATTTTCTTCAGCTTCCGAATCCGTACCATATTCGTTGCAGATTTCCAAAATATCTTTAAATGCTGCACTGTCAAAGCTGCAATCTCCGGTCTGCCATTCAATATAATCCGCCATACATGCACTTAACAACACTTCTAACATATGTATCTTATCACTGTTTTCAAAAGGCTGCGCGTCATCCCCTTTTTCTTCAAGAAGTGTTTTAAATTCATCAAAATTCCACCCGTTTTCCTTTCCCACAACCGATTCACACCCAGCCAATGAATTCATTTCAAATGTAGGCGAAACATAAAACAGCTTGTCCTGTATCTTCATGGCTTCCAAAACCGATGGTATAAAATCTTCCTCGCTCAAATCCGGATCCCTCTCCAGATACGGAGTGAGATTCTCCAGCATTCCTTTGGCAACATAGCTTTGCAGCAAACCGTCCGGTATCTGAATGATATCCGGAATGTTGCCGGCTGCAATGTCCAGATTCATTTTTTCCAGTGGATTCTGTTCTACGGAATAATCCCGCAATACGATCTGATAATCCTTATGTTCCTTATTAAAATCCCGTATTGCCTGTTCGATACCGTCACCGACCCATATAGTCGCATAAGTGATTTTCTTACACTCTGCAGCTTCAGCCGAATCCCCCTTGGAGTAATGAACCAGCTGAAATGAATTATCATCCTCATCCTCGTACATAGCACCAATAAATCCACCTGCTCCATCCGGAACGATGCTTGCCAAATCCACATCTTGCGAAGCCGTCATACGATCGAATAATTTACTCTCCTGCTTTTCATTTATCTGATATCCGTAAATTCCGGATTCATTTGCGTAATAAAAGTCATAATCGCCACTGCCATCCATAAACGAATTTCCGCCGCCAAAATAATCCAACTGCAACGGATAGGTGTCGCCCCATTTGTTTTCCTTAAAAACCTGAGCCTGTACAATGTACTTATCACCCTGAAGAACACTTTCTCCAAAAATCAACTGTCCATCTTTCGTTGCGGCAATCTTATCAAGCTCTGCGGAATCGGATCTGATTTTATCAAGATAATGAAACTCAGCATCAAACATATGCACAGCATTTCCGCATAATACATATATGTTTCCATCTGTATCCGTTTTAACGCCATCTATAATCATTTCGCCCGTTCCTTTCGATAGCGTAATCTGCTCCTTTTTCTGCACTGTACCATCGCAATCCATTTTTTCCAAAACAGCATGAACCTCACCGTTATTGTCAGAATCCTCGCTATAGATACAAAGCAGTGTGCCATCCGGATTCAGGTCAAAACCATCAAGATACAATTCCTGTCCCTCTTCCGGACTCAATGGTATTTCCGAAAAACCCGACCCGTCTGTATTCATAGAATATAGATGTGGAATAATCGTTCTTGATCCTTTCGAATATGTCTCTTCTTCATCAGCTTCATCGGAAGATAATATTTCACTGGTTTCAATATATATAATATTATTATGAATCACTAATTGATCAACCATTCCTGTAAAGCTGTTAGTCGAGAGTATCGCTTCCTCATAAATTATGTTTTGTGAATTTTCCAATGCCTGATCTTCTTTTTTTTCTCCACATCCGGTCAGCATTGCAGCTAATACCAAAACAGTGATAGCACTTTTCCTAATTTTCATCACGAATGTCATCCTTCTTCTATTCTTTCCCTATTTCAGGCATTTCTTTCCTGCGTCGGAGCACAAACCCGGAAGCTGTGTTAAGCTCACCCCCGTATCAGACATTTCTTTCCCTGAAATGCAAATCCGTACTTAAGGATATTCTCCTCCGGTATTCCCCGAGCAATCAGATCTGCCGCATACTGCATCTCCTCTATCTGCTTAAGGGCATTATCCACAGTATCGGAAAGGTCATTCTCCTCGTCATATTCCTTGTCATATACCTTGAACTCAATGATAACAGCTACATCATTCTTATTCTTAGGCTCTAACACCACATCATATCTTCCATAGCCGCTCTCACGATTGGACTTTACCACATAATTCTTCGCATTATCCACTAAAAGCCCCAGTACAAATCCGTGGTAGAACTTCTCCGGCTCACTTTCCTCTGATGGCTTCTTGCCTGCATCGAAATAGCTGAAAGTATTGAGTGCCACCTTATTCATGTACTGATTCATACCCCGAAGATCACCGCGGAACATAGCCTTGACAAATTCATTATAGGACGAATCCTTATTGAACCATCCTCTCACCATCTTCTCAAACATCTTCTTAACTTCAAAATTAGTAAGCACCAGTCTGTATATGGCTATATCCTCCGGATTCTCCTGGATTATATTTTCACATTTCAGATAACCGGATGCCAGCAGCAGACTCCAAATAGCATCCTTATTAGTATCCAACTGATTGAATACAATCTGCTCATCTATGGCTGCCTCAATACATTCACCGGATATAAGCTTCTCAAAGTCCATCTTGATATCAGGTTCACCATTCTGTATAAGATGTCCTACCAATCCGTTACCGCTTGTATTAGCCCAATAAGTATCGAATTTCCCTGCATCAAGAAAATATGTTATTGACCACGGATTATATATATCCTTATGTGTTCCAAAGGTAAAGCCGTCATACCACAGCTTTACATGTTCTTTGATATCCTCATCATATCCCTGCTCCTCAATGGCTCTGAATACTTCCTCTTCCGTAAATCCGAAATCTGTAGCATATTTATCTGAGGTTGTGGTTACAACAGTCAGATTATTAAGGTCCGAAAAGATTGATTCCTTGCTCACCCTTGTGATTCCTGTCATTATCGCTCTTTCCATTGATGGATTGGTCTTGAAGGTATTGTTGAACATGGTTCGTATAAATGCTGTCATTTCCTCCCAATACCCCTGAATATACGCCTCCTGCAGAGGTGTATCGTATTCATCAAGTAATATGATGACCTTCTTTCCGTGATATTTTTCAAGCAGCGTTGAGAGCAGATTCAGTGAATATTCCGCATCAACATCACTCATTTCCTCTTTGATACCGGCAAGTGCCTGTCTTTCGTTGTCATCAAAACCTTCGTAATCTCGAAGATACGAATAAGATGAGTAGATTTTCACAATCTGTTTCTTAATTCCTTTCACCGTATCTTCATAAGTCTTTCCTTTAACCCCTGCAAAGGTCATGAATATAACAGGATATGTTCCCTGAAGCTTACGGAACTTCTCATCCTTCCATATATCAAGTCCCTCAAAAAGATCCCCTCTTCCGGCATATTGACGTGAAAAGAAATAGTTCAACATGTTCATGGTTATCGTCTTACCGAACCGTCTGGGACGGGTAATTAATGTAACCGAATCTCCACCATCCCACCAATCCTTTATAAAGGATGTCTTATCTATATAAAAATAATGATTCTCAATCATACCCGCAAAGTCCTGTGTCCCGATTGAAACCTGTCTTGCCATCTTTTCACCTCCGCTTTTATTCACTCTTACTTACGTGTACTTCCAAGACACTTTTATTGTAATAAATCACTTTGGAAATAGCAAGAGCATTTTCATACGCTTCTCGCAGTAAATGCGAGATGCTACCTGAACATTCTCATATATTCGTATCTATTCAGCCATGCTTCATAGATACGCGACAGGCATGGTGCTCACGCACATTCCAGTATGCCTGTCGTATCGTAAAATATACACTTTCATACGCTTCTCGCAGTAAATGCGAGATGCTACCTGAGCAGTCGCGTATATTCTACAATAATACCACCTGCTATAGGTATTATTAATGTTCCCACTAACGGAAATAATATGTTTCCCGCCGTAATCCCATGATAAGCAATAAGAGCACATGTCACCTGGAATACCAACGTGATAACAGACAGCTTAAAACACAAAGGAATCGCTCTTTTTAACCTAAAGACAGCAAGCTGGCGCATTGATACGGGCACATACTTTAAAATATCTCCAAAGTGATTTACCTTCTGTTCTCCCGGATTTTCCTTAAAAGTCTCATATCCTCCCATAAAGACATATATTCCTACCATTTTTAAATACACAGCCATAAAAATCATAAACCTGTCGGCCTTGATATCCCATGACTGCCATGGAACGACCTGAAATATCATCGAAAGCCCAATAACGAACCATCCACCGATTTTCAACCCTAAATCTCCCCAATTCCATGTCTTATACTCATTAAAAAATGCCTCCAACAGCTTCTGCTGTCTGTCGTCTGCGCGAAGAAGTCTGTCAAGCCATTTCATATTATTTCCCGATTTTTTTATGCTTCCTTCATTACTTTTCACAGCTTTTACCTCCGTTTTCTTCAGTCTTATCTATTCAGCTATTCCTGCCGCATCGCAAACTATACGCTTTCGTACACATCTCGCAATGAATGCGGGTTGTTACCTGAACAGTTACCTTCAGTCTTCTTTATTCAGCATCCCCGAAAACTCCATACTCTCCGAAAATTCCGAAAGACATCCGTCCTTCATCACCGCAACATAATCAGTCTTTATTTCTATCTCAGATTGTATATGGCTTGTCATCAGTACACTACAGCTTTCATCCTTTATCAGTTCCCTCAACATATCGAAAAATTCAATCCGAAACACCGGATCCATCCCCACCGTTACCTCGTCAAGCATGTATAATACCGGTTTATAAGCCGCCACAAATGCCAGTTGGAACTTTAACTTCTCTCCCCGTGACATTTTCTTATATGTCGTATGCAAAGATAAATTCATACTTTTTGCGCACTGCAATAATATATTCATATCGAACTGCTCAAAAAACGGACCTAAAAGCTGTGCGTTCTGCATTCCCGTCCTGTCCTCGAAAAACACATGATCCTCAGACACATAACCGATCAGATCCATCACCTTGTCATGATTGCCCCTGACCTCTGTTCCATTAACCAGTATCTCTCCGTCATACTTTAATTTATCATCTATAATGTATTTCATAAGAGTTGT
>CAJOLO010000024.1 GCA_905235345.1 uncultured Lachnospiraceae bacterium | reverse complement strand
GCATGGAAATGTAGTGGCAGTTATATCTGTTAATTATATGATTTATGTAATTGTTTGAGATAATATATTTGTTTTTGCAATTTAATATGATATAATATACTTAAGATTAGATTATTATTTAATATGATATATTCTATTTATATTATTATTGTAATAATTATATGCTTCCTTGGCTCAGTTGGTAGAGCAACGCATTCGTAATGCGTAGGTCGCCGGTTCAAGTCCGGCAGGGAGCTTTAATATGATAATACCGGAGAACTTGATCCTATTGAGACTTTTTATAACGATGTACAGAGTCAGATTGAGGAAGTTGGTGACCAGCCGTTGATAATTATGATTATCAGCGGCTTTTTTATATTATAACAAATAAATAACCGGATGATATATAATTTCCCTATGACTGAACATAATTAATATATATTTTTAAATTTTTCTTAGTAATGCTATTATTCTTATGCTGAGATGACAGGCATACCGGAATGTGCGTCAGCGCCTTGCCTGTCGCGTAACTATGGGGCATAGTTGAATAGATACTAATACGATAAGATATGGAGAATGATGGAACATATTCTTAGCTTTGTAGATAAGAATATCTATTGCTAGATTTCTCAAATGTAGATAGGAGTCAGATGGACGGGTATTAATAGAAGACTGACTTTGAAGACATTTTATCAATAAAGGAGTAGTAAGGATGTCAAGAGAATTAGGAACAAAATGTATTCACTTGGAAGAAGAAGAAGGATGCTATGATAACTATGGAGCATTAAGCTATCCGATATATCAGACTGCGACATATGCCCATCCGGCGGTAGGACAAAGCACTGGTTATGATTATAGCAGACTACAGAATCCAACAAGGGAGCATCTTGAGAAGATTGTAGCATCACTTGAAAATGGTATTGATGCATTAGCGTTATCATCAGGAATGGCAGCAATCGGAATGATGATGGAACTTTTTGCACCGGGCGATCATTTAATTGTTGATGCAGATCTTTATGGAGGTAGCATACGTTTGTTTGATAATGTGTCAAAGAAGAATGGTATTGAGATTACAAGCATAGACTGCTATAAGGAAAATATTGAGGAATATATAAAGGATAATACAAAGGCGATATATATTGAGACACCGACCAATCCGATGATGAACGTAACGGATATTGAAGCGGTTTCACAGATTACAAAGCGACATAATTTGATTCTTGCAGTGGACAATACATTTTTATCACCGTACTTTCAAAATCCTTTGGATTTGGGAGCAGATATAGTGATACATAGCGGAACCAAGTATCTGAGTGGACATAATGATACATTGGCAGGATTTCTGGTTACTAACAGAGAGGATATAAGTGAACGGCTTCGTTTTCTTATTAAGACAACGGGAGCAGGACTTTCACCTTTTGACAGTTGGCTAATAATTCGAGGAATCAAGACGCTTGGAATAAGAATGGAGAGATCACAGGAAAATGCAAAAGAAATTGCTGAGTGGCTTAAGGAGCAGGATATTGTTACCAATGTTATATATCCGGGGCTTCAGGAACATCCGGAATATGAAATTATGAAACGTCAGGCAAAAGGCTTTGGAGCAATGATTACATTTCAGGTGCGTAGCAGAGAGAGCGCGCTTGCAATTCTTTCAAGTGTCAGGATGATTAAGTATGCAGAAAGTCTTGGAGGAGTGGATACACTTATAACTTATCCGACAACACAGACTCATGCAGATGTGCCTGAGAAGATACGACTTAAGAACGGAATCACGGACACAACACTTAGACTTTCTGTGGGAATAGAAGATGTGAGGGATCTTATAGGGGAATTGAATGCAGTATTTTCTAAAGTAGATTGTTGAAATATAAATTATAAAAATAACGGTGACAGGTAGCGGGAAGTGAGGTAATAGAGTTGGCAGAGAGAAATCTTGATTTTGACAGAGTGATTGACAGAAGAAATACCAGATGTCTGAAATATGATTTTGCAAAACGCAGAGGAATGCCTGAGGATGTTCTTCCGTTGTGGGTAGCAGACATGGATTTTGAGACTTCTTCATATATAGAAGATGCACTGGTGGAAAGAGCAAGGGAAGGAATATTTGGCTATAGCGAGGTACAGACACCGTATTATGAGATAGTGAGAGATTGGATGGTAAGACATCATGATTGGAAACCGCAGGAGAGATGGTTGGTTAAAACTCCGGGAGTAGTGTTCGCACTTGCTATGGCTGTAAAGGCTTATACAGAACCGGGAGATGCAGTTCTTATCCAGCTTCCTGTATATTATCCGTTTTCAGAGGTAATAAATGATAATGGCAGACGGGTAGTGAGTAATAATCTTTATCCTGGAGATGATAACAAATATCATATAGATTATGAAGATTTTGAACAGAAAATCATACAGGAGAAGATTAAGCTGTTTATTCTCTGCAGTCCCCATAATCCGGTAGGAAGAGTGTGGACTAAGGAGGAACTTATAAAACTTGGAGATATATGCGTGAAGCATGGAGTTGTGGTCGTGAGCGATGAGATACATCAGGATTTTGTATTCCACGGAAGGCATATCGTGTTTGCATCACTTAAGAAGGAATTTGAAGATATAAGTATAACCTGCACATCACCAAGCAAAACATTTAATCTGGCAAGTATGATGATGGCTAACATTTTTATTCCGAACAGAGAGCTTCGCCATAAATTCAGAAAGCAGCTTGATGCAGCGGGAACGAGTCAGCTTGGCGTAATGGGACTTGTGGCATGTGAGACTGCATATGGATATGGCGAGGAATGGTATCGACATGTGACGGCATATATCAAGGATAATATTGAGTATGTCAGGTTATATACAGAACAGAATTTGACCGGAGTTAAAATGATAGATACGGAGGGGACATATCTTGTGTGGCTGGATTTCAGAGGAACCGGTTTATCTGTTGAAGAGATAGAGCGAAGGGTGGTTTATGAAGCGAAGTTATGGCTTGACAGTGGAAGTATATTTGGGGAGGCTGGCAGAGGTTTTCAGAGAATAAATGTAGCATGCCCGAGATGTGTACTTAATGAGGCACTTGACAGGTTAAAGGACACATTTGAAAATGCAGTTTGACCGGTATTATAATCAAAATCTATCGCTGGTGTTTTGAATAATTTATATTACAAATTGATATTTTTTATTGACAAGAGGCATTGTGTGATGTATTATCATTTTCGGCAATCTAAAATCCCTATTATATAGATAGGAATTATAGAGAAAAGAAGGAAGAAAACTTATGATGAATACATACAAAGATCTTCAGAATTCACATCCCTGCTTTGGTGGTCACAAGAATAATGCCGGAAGGATTCATCTTCCTGTAAGTTCCGGCTGTAACATAGGATGTCGGTTCTGTGACAGAACATTTAATGATGCGGAAGAGCGACCGGGAGTTACAAGACAGTTGATAACACCGGAGGAGAGCCTGGATATTCTTAAAGAGGCACTTGCTATATGCCCTGACATTAAAGTTGCAGGGATTGCGGGTCCGGGAGATACGCTGGCAACAGATTATGCGCTTCAGACATTCAGACTTGTCAAAGAAGAGTATCCTGAGCTGATTAAGTGTATGAGTACTAACGGCTTGCTGTTATACGAACGGGCAGATGAAATCATAGATGTGGGGATTGATTCCCTTACAGTTACGGTAAATGCCGTGAATCCTGAGATAGAGGCTAAGCTTAATAAGTTTATCATTTACCATGGTGAGAGATATGAGGGTGTAGAAGCTGCTACTATTCTAATAGAAAATCAGTTGAAAGGTATTAGGAAGATTGCGGATGCGGGTATAACGATTAAGATCAATACCGTTCTGGTGCCGGATATTAATGGTGATCATATACCGGAGATTGCTAAGACGGTAAGTGAGGCAGGGGCTTCCATTTACAATATCATTCCGTTGATTCCACAATATGAACTGTCGGAGCAGGCGCCACCGACATGTATCCAGATTGATGAGGCAAGAACAAAGGCAGGAGAGTATATAGATGTGTTCAGACACTGCCAGCATTGTCGAGCCGACGCGGTGGGAGTGCCTGGAAAGTCGGAATATGGACAACAGATATATATGAACAGGGTTAAGTTAGAAGATACATTTTCCCATGGCTGACGCAGATTAATGATAATAAGTGAAAATTTCTTACAATAATAGGATATGTAATTAAAAGAACAAACTCTATGAAGCAAAGCTGAATAGATACAAACAAATATGATGAAGTGCAACATCAGACAGGTATAGGAGGAATAAAAAAATGGCATTAAGGCAGATTGCAATTTATGGAAAAGGTGGAATTGGTAAGTCCACTACAACACAAAATCTTACAGCAGGTTTAGTGGAAGCGGGAAAGAAGGTAATGGTGGTCGGATGTGATCCAAAAGCTGATTCTACAAGACTGCTTCTTGGGGGACTTGCTCAGAAGACCGTTCTTGATACTTTAAGAGATGAGGGAGAGGATGTTAAACTTGATCAGATTATGAGAGAGGGATTTAAGGGAACCCGTTGTGTGGAAAGTGGAGGACCTGAACCTGGAGTAGGATGTGCGGGACGAGGAATAATAACCTCCATAGGTCTTTTAGAGAATCTTGGAGCATATACGGATGATCTTGATTTTGTTTTCTATGACGTATTAGGAGATGTTGTGTGTGGAGGCTTTGCAATGCCTATAAGAGAGGGTAAGGCAAAGGAGATATATATTGTTGCCAGCGGTGAGATGATGGCATTATATGCGGCTAATAATATTTCTAAGGGTATTAAGAAATATGCAAGAAGCGGTGGTGTCAGAATTGGCGGTATTATATGTAACAGCAGAAATGTTGACAGGGAATTGGATCTGCTTAGAGCATTCTCTAAAGAATTGGGTACAAAATTACTGTATTTTGTTCCACGAGATAATGTTGTTCAGCATGCAGAGATTAACAGAAAAACAGTTATAGAGTACAGACCGGATTGTAATCAGGCACAGGAGTACAGGAATCTTGCAGAGGCTCTTATCAACAATGAGGACTTCACAATCCCTACTCCAATGTCCGGTGACAGATTAGAAGAGATACTTCTTGAATATGGTCTTATGGATACATCAGATGATTATAAAATATAATGTAAATGACAATATTGAAAAGAGGAATTGGAATGAGTGATATTATAGACCAGACAGAGGTAACTGTCAGAGAAAATCGATTGAAATCAATCATTTATTATTCAGGAAAAGCAAGTGAGCTCGCTAAGGCAGAGGGGACGGATGCGTTTGCCTGTAAAGAGAGAAGTTACAGCCAGTGCAGTGACTGTGCTCAGATGACGGCTTCAACCATTACATATTTTGTGCGTGATGCAGCCGTTGTTGTTCATTCGCCTATGGGCTGTTTTGCTAATACTCCATTATATGATACCCAGTTCAGAAATTCAGCAATTGAGCGTGGCGAAGAACCTGATAAAGTTAGGGTTATATGCAGTAATATAACAGAAAAGGACACAGTATATGGCGGTACTAATAAGCTTAAGGAAGCCATCAATGAGGCGGTAAGACGTTTCAATCCTTCTGCTATATTTGTTCATTCATCATGTGCTGCAGGCATTGTAGGTGATGATATAGAAGGTGTTGCAATAGATATGCAGGATGAACTCGGAATCCCGATCATTCCAATATACTGTGAAGGCTTTAAGTCCAAAATATGGTCTTCAGGCTTTGATGCAGCTTACCATGGAATACTGAAAAAGCTTGTAAAACCTCAGACCGAGAAGAACAAAAAGCTTGTAAATATTTTCAATTTCTTAGGTAGTGACACATTTACACCATTACTTGCAAAACTTGGACTTACACCTAATTATCTCGTACCATTAGCAAGTGTGGAAAAGATATCAAGAATGCCTGAAGCAGCTTGCTCTGCTCATATATGTGAGACACTTGGAACGTATGTATCCGGTGTGTTGGAATCTGAATATGGTGTGCCTAAGGTTAAGGCACCTGCACCATTTGGAATTAGTTGGACAGACAACTGGTTAAGAGAGGTTGCTAAATATACCGGAACAGAGGATATAGTTGAAGAGGTTATAGAGAGTGAGCATAAGAGGATAGCACCGGAGCTTGAGAAATTAAGAGAGAAACTTGCAGGAAAAAAGATATATATTTTTGCAGGTGATGCATATGCACATAATGTCGGAAGCGTTGTGGCAGATCTCGGGATGGAAATAGTGGGTATGACGACACTTCATCATGATATGAAGGTGGATACTGAAGGAACAGAGAATACTCTTCAGGCGCTGGTTGACAAAACCGGAGAGATAGAGAATTTTTCTGTTTGTAACAAACAGCCTTATCAGGTGCTTAAAATTCTTGAAAAGCTGAAACCTGATGTGATGATAGTGCGACACATGAATATGACAATACTGGGTGGAAAGCTTGGAATACCTAGTCTTTTGGAAGGTGAGACCAATATAAGTGCGGGCTATGACGGAATCATCACTACAGGAAAGAGATTAAATGCACTTATTGAGACAAAGGGTATATTAAAGACGTTAGAAGAGTATAATGAATTTCCATATACCAAATGGTGGAGAGAAGAGGAGAATCCATTTTACTTTGAGAAAGGGGCTAAAGCATGAGTCAAATGATAGAGCAGGCTAAGTTTTCGTGTGCACTGGGAGGTCTTCAGACAGTGCTTGCAATTGACAAGGGAATACCGATAGTTCATGCCGGTCCGGGATGCGCAGCCAGACAGTTTTTGTATCTGGGCAGCGGTGCCGGATATCAGGGTGAGGGCTATGCCGGAGGAGGTCAGATTTCCTGTACCAATTCAACACAGTCGGAAGTAATATTTGGCGGAGAGAAGAAGCTGCGAGCTACAGTTGAGGGCACCCTAAAAGTAATGGATGGGTCAATATATGTTATTTTAGCAGGTTGCTCTGCAGGTATCATAGGTGATGATGTAAAACAGATTGCATGTGAATTTGCAGATGAAGGATATCCTGTGGTGGGAGTAGATACCGCAGGGTTTAGGGGCAATAATTATAAGGGACATGAGATTGTTGTCAATGCAATTATTGATCAGTATATTTCATATGAGGTACCAAAGGCAAATGTAAAGAAGGGACTTGTAAATGTATTCTCCGTTGTTCCTTATCAGGATGCTTATTGGAGAGGGGATCTCCATGAGATTAAGCGTTTGTTAGAAGGTATAGGACTTGAGGTAAATATCTTATATGGTGTTGAGGGAAATGGATTTTCTGAATGGATGAATATTCCAAATGCAGAGTTTAATCTTGTTCTTTCACCCTGGGTTGGACTGTCAACTGCCAAAAAGCTTGAATCTATATATAAGACACCGTATCTTCATATACCGGTGCTTCCTGTGGGACTTAAAGAGACCAGCAGATTCTTAAGACAAGTAGCAGAGTTTGCGAATCTTGATAAAAATAGAGTTGAAGAATTTATCTTATCAGAGGAAAGACGTTATAAGAATTACTTTGTATCCTTTGGAGATTTGGTATCAGATTTTGGTTGCTATCTGCCTTATCATCTCTACACAGTGGCGGACAGTACATATGGAATTGGTGCAAGTAAGTTCATGATAGAAGAACTTGGCTTTACACCTATGGGCTTCTATGATATCGATAATCCTGATGCAAAAGCAAAGGAAAGTGTAGAAGAACTATTAACAGGAATTGATGAAAGATATACCGGTAATATAGTATTTGAAGGTGACAACAAAATCATTCAGGATGATATAGAGAAGAAACTTACAGAAAGCGGTGTGCGCTCGGTAGTTCTTGGAAGTAGTTGGGATAAGGAGCTTGTTGCATCTAAGAACGAAAGTATTCTCGTAAGACTTTCTCTTCCGATAACAGACAGAGTGATCCTTAATAAAAGTTATGTTGGGTATAATGGCGGGTTGACACTTATAGAGGATATTTACAGTGGGCTGTTTGCGGATGGTATGATCACGAATACTACTCATGCAGATCATTAATGTTGCATACTGAATTACAGGAAAATATAAAATAGTGGTGGAGCTTTATGGATAATTTTAAAATTGCTTGTGCATCAAAAGATGGGGAATATATAGATTCTCATTTTGGGCAGGCGAAGGTATATAAAATAATCAATGTAGATATGGAGAATAAATCATGGAAGATTGAGCGTACTCAGGAACTTAATTTTCCGGGAGAGGAGACAACGGGTGATACCCGATGTTGGGGCCATGACGATAGCAAGGTGACTTATGTGGCAGAGCAGTTAAAGGATTGCAAGTATCTGCTTGTAAGTAAGATAGGGCCTCATCCACAGAGAGTCCTTGCAAGATATAATTTTGAATGTCTCGAGACAAATATGTCCATTGATGAGGCTTGTAAGAAAATTATTGAATTTGAGAATAGCCATGATAAAACGCATGGTTGATAGTCTCTGGGTCGGTTGTTTTGCCGTTACCTTTCCCAAGTGGAGATTTAAACAGACAGAGTCTGTAAAAAAATAAAAATGATAGGAGAACAATTTTATGAGGATTAAACAATATGTAAAAAGAGCAGTCGTAATAGGTCTTGCAGCGTCGCTGATGATTTCGACAGCAGCATGCACGAAGGAGACGAATAGCACATCAGTTGCAGATACCACATCATCTGATGAAACCGATGGAACTGATGGAACTGATGGAGCGAAAAAGGTTAAGGTTGCATGGCAGTCTAATTCATACCCTCTGGCATACGAGGATGAGGATGGAAATCTTACAGGTTATGAGATAGAGGTGTTGAAGCTGGTAGATGAGGGATTGGCTGATTATGATTTCGAATATGAGCTTGCAGGTGCACAGGATGCGCAATATGCCGGACTTAGCGCAGGAAAATATGATTTGGTAATATCAAATGCGTTCTATACTGCAGAAAGAGATGAGGCATATGCGTTACCGGAGAATCCTCTGGGAGCATCACTTGTGGGTATTATCGTTCCAAAGGGAACGGAAGGCGTTACAGATTTCGCAAGTGCTGCTAAGGCGGGGTTGAAAATGACACCTCAGCTTGCAGGAGATGGTCTTTATTATGTTGTATATAAATACAATGAAGAAAATCCTGATAATCAGATAGAGCAGGAGGCTACTGACAGTGCTGATTCATTTATGAATGCAATAAGCTGGGTTGGTGACGGAAGATATGATTTTGCGGTATGGCCTAAGAATTACTATGAACAGTTGGTAATCGCAGAGGACGGGGAACTGCATGACTATGATTCTAAGCTTGATTTTTATGAGTGCCGCTCTGTATATACATATCCGATCATAAGAAAGGACGAACAGGAGCTTGCAGATGCAATAAGTGAGGTATTAGGTAAGCTTAGAGAAGAAGGAACATTATCTGAACTTTCAGAGAAATTCTATGGTTATGATGCATTTATGTATGATTCAGAGTGATTATGAATGTGATAGAGTAAATCAACTGTTAATTGAGTAGAGTATGTAGGTAAAGTTTATGCGTGGATTTAGATGGGACATTTTCATTGAGTTTTTTGTAAAGGTGCTGCCATATCTATATGTGACGGCTATATATGTTGTAAGCTCGGTATTTTTTGGCTTTTTGATTGGACTATGCGTAGCAATGCTAAGATTATCAAAGAGGAAAGTGCTAAGGCTGATAGGAAGTTTATATGTGACGATACTTCGGTCTGTCCCATCTGTGGTCCTGCTTTTTATTATCTATTATGGTCTGCCCATGTGGTTAAGAAGCAGTTTCGGAATAGTGATGGGAGATACCGATACGATAATATATGTTATTGTTACATTTTCTCTTATTCTGGGTTCTTCCATGTCGGAGATAATAAGAACATCTTATCTCTCTGTTCCTCACGGACAGTATGAGGCTGCCGTAATGGTGGGATTAAAACCCACACAGGCAATTTTGAGGATTGTATTTCCACAAGGTTTTATTGTGGCACTTCCAAATCTTGGTAATATCTTTATATTTATGATGAAAGAAGGAGCACTTGCATATACAATAGGTCTTCATGATGTTTTAGGTAGAGGAATGTATCTGGGTGGACTTAAGGCAAATATATATAATCTGGAATTATATCTTGCCCTTGCGCTTATATATTGGCCGTGTACGATGATTCTTGATAAAGTATTCAAGATATGGGAAAAGAAATTGAGAAGCAAATATCTGAGACAGAGGGAAAAAGCATGTTAGATACAAAACTTATGGCTGACAATTTTATAAATATTGCCGCTTTTTTACCAGTGACCATTAAGCTGACGATTGGTGCGTTGCTTATCGCTTTTCCTGTGTCATTTTTGTTTGCTTTTACGCAGCTTAAGCGGATTCCAATCGTTTCTCAGCTTGTAAGATTATATTTGTCTATAATAAGGGGAACACCGGTGCTGCTTCAGATGTTTACCGTCTATGCGCTTATTCCTTTTTGGCTGAATGATTTGCTTACAGCTATGGGAAAGGATATTGATATCTATGATGTGGATCCTATCTGGTATGCATATTTTGCAATTTCCCTCTCAGCTACGGCATTTTTGACTGAGGCAATCAGGTCGGCAATACTTTCGATTGATGAGGGGCAGAAAGAAGCAGGATATATGGTAGGTATGAGCAAATGGCAGGTGTACAGGGAAATTATCATACCCCAGGCAATGGCAGTGGCACTTCCTATTTTTGGAAATGTAATCGTGGATGTGATCAAATCCACCTCATTAGCATTTACCATGTCAGTAACTGAAGTGATGGGACGGGCCAAGATTATAGGCGGAATGACAACAAAGTATCTGGAAATGTATATAGATGCATTTTTTGTTTATGTGATTTTTATTGTTCTGGTAGAATTGGTTATAAAAAGAGTTGAGAAGTCTGTTACAAAATATAGAAAGGTTCATTGACGGTGGTTTAATATGCTTGAAATAAGAAATGTTAAGAAAAATTTCAAAAATCTTGAAGTGTTAAAGGATGTTTCACTTGTAGTTGAAGACGGTGAGGTTGTTGTAATACTTGGTCCGTCAGGCTCTGGGAAAACAACTTTACTTCGTTGTATCAGTTTTTTAGAGAGAGCAGACGAAGGAAGCATGAAGCTTGGAGATACAGAAGTTAATCTAAAACGCGCCACCAAAAGACAGATTAATGAACTTCGTAAAAACATGGCTTTTGTATTCCAAAATTATAATCTTTTTGCTAATAAAACGGTTTTGGAAAATGTAATGGAGGGACTTACTGTTGCAAGGAAGGTTCCGAAGAAAGAAGCAGAAGAACGGGCATTGGAAGCACTAGAATGGGTAGGTGTGCTTAATAAGAAAGATGCTTATCCGTCAGAGCTTTCCGGAGGTCAACAGCAGAGAGTAGGAATTGCAAGAGCAGTTGTGCTTAATCCGGAGGTTATACTTTTTGATGAACCAACATCGGCACTGGATCCGGAACTTGTTGGGGATATACTTGATGTCATCAAAAATGTTGCCAAGAAGGGTATTACCATGGTTGTGGTGACCCATGAGATGTCGTTTGCACAAGAGGTTGCTTCCAAGGTGGTTTTTATGGATGGCGGTGTTGTTGTTGAAAGCGGAACACCAAACCAGATATTCTTCTATCCTAAGGAGGAACGGACGAAGAAATTCCTGGAGAGAATAATTCCACAAGATCAATATTACATATAAAATGCTAAAATGTTCTCTGGAACGAGCGAGTCTTGAAAATTATACGCCACGACCTTGAATCAAGGTCGGTGGCGTATTTTTGAGTTATAGGCAGGGGTTGTACTAACAGATGAATTTGCCGCCACCTTCCCCTTTATCAAGGGGAAGGCTTAAAGTAATGATCTCGTATGTGAATAGATCAGGAGTATGTCAGGAACATTAAGATAATGACATCGGATATGAATAGATCAGGAGTATGCCGGGAGTATATCAGACCCTTCAAGTTTATTGACATAGCATACCTATGGATATATAATATAAATTACTTGTGAGATTTGAGAAACATACTTTATATAAGTGTTAGCCGGGTTACACGTGGATGAATTAAAGCTATAACAGCAAAGTGGGGAGAGGTCTTGCATGCGTATTTCTTTCCATAGATTATTTATTCCGTTAACAGCATATCAGTAAAGGGGGCGAAAAGACTATGTCAAAATATACAAAACAGGATATTATGAAAATAGTGGAGGAAGAAAATATTGAATTTATTCGTCTGCAGTTTACCGATATATTTGGAATAATGAAGAATGTGGCGATTACGGCAAGTCAGCTTGAGAAAGCATTGGATAATAAATGTATGTTTGACGGGTCTTCAATTGAGGGGTTTGTGAGGATTGATGAGTCAGATATGTATTTGTATCCCGATCTTAATACATTTACCATATTTCCTTGGAGACCGAAGAACGGCAAAGTTGCAAGGCTGATATGTGAGGTATACAGACCTAACGGAACTCCGTTCGAGGGTGACCCAAGATATGTGCTGAGAAAGGTGCTGATGGAAGCAGCGGATATGGGATATCGCTTTGATGTTGGTCCGGAGTGCGAATTCTTCTTATTTCATACGGATGATGAAGGAAGACCGACAACTATCACCCATGAGAAGGCGGGGTATTTCGATATCTCACCACTGGATTTGGGAGAAAATGCAAGGCGGGATATTATACTTAATCTTGAAGAGATGGGATTTGAGGTTGAGGCGTCACATCATGAGGTCGCACCTGCCCAGCATGAGATAGATATAAAATACAGCAATGCTTTGAAAGCGGCAGATAATCTTATGACATTTAAGCTGGTGGCTAAGTCGGTGGCTAAGCAGCATGGAATGTTCGCAAGTTTTATGCCCAAGCCTGTATATGGCGAGTGCGGTTCGGGAATGCATATTAATATGTCTATCTCGAAGGATGGAAAGAATATATTTAATGATTACAATGCACCGGGCGGAGTGAGCAAGGAGGGGTATCATTTTATTGCAGGACTTCTTGATCATGCAAAGGGGATGACGCTTATCTCTAATCCACTGGTGAATTCATATAAGAGACTGGTACCGGGACTTGAGGCTCCGATGCATATATGCTGGTCGGAGGGAAACAGAAGTCCGATGATAAGAATTCCGTCTGTAAGGGGAGAGCATATGAGGGTGGAA